>JABSPC010000484.1 GCA_013215515.1 Crocinitomicaceae bacterium | reverse complement strand
GCCTTATTCAGAACGGCTGCATCATCCGTTATTACAGAGTCATATCCCAAACGAGTTAATGCGTTTTGAACCGATCTGACATTGCCTGCGTTATATTTTACAATAGCTATCATAATGTTCCTTTTGTACTGGGAATTGAATAATCATCAGTTTGCGTAACAGCGCTTTTTATTGCTCTGGCCAAGGCTTTAAAAATTGCCTCTATTTTGTGGTGTTCGTTTGCTCCTTGGGCTTTGATGTTCAGGTTACATTTAGCCCCATCACTGAACGACTTGAAAAAGTGCATAAACATTTCTGTTGGCATTTCACCGATCATTTCTCGCTTGAAATTCACATCCCAAACAAGCCATGGGCGTCCGCCAAAATCAATTGCTACTTGCGCCAAACAATCGTCCATTGGTAAGAGGAATCCGTAACGTTGAATTCCTTTTTTAGCTCCCAAAGCTTCGTTCAATGCTTCTCCTAATGTTATGGCTACATCTTCGATTGTGTGGTGTTCATCAATTTCAAGATCACCCTGAACATCAACATCTAGATCAATTTTCCCGTGTTTAGCAATTTGCTCTAACATGTGATCGAAAAATCCAATACCCGTTGAAATTCTACTTTGTCCCGTTCCATCAAGATTTACTTCAATCTTAATTTCAGTTTCATTCGTTACTCTTGATCGCTTTGATTTACGTGGCTTTGCTTTCAAAAAACGATAAACCTCTTTCCAGTTTGTAGTTGTCAAGCTCGATTCAACTTCATTTAAATCTCCAATATAGATTCCTTCTGCCCCAAGGTTTTTAGCGAGTAGAAGATCAGATTCACGGTCTCCAATTACGTATGAATCCTTCATCTCATAATCGCCGTAAACGTATTTAGTCAAAAGACCTATTTCTGGTTTTCTAGTCGGCGCGTTGTCTTCTGGAAAGCTCCTGTCAATTAGAATTTCATCAAATTCAACACCTTCATTTTTAAAGGCTTCAATGATTTTATTTTGAGCTGGCCAAAACGTATTTTCAGGAAACGACTTTGTTCCTAAACCATCTTGATTGGTTACCATAACCAATTCGTAATCGAGCTCTAGGGCAATCTTTGACAACCATTGAAACACACCCGGATAGAATTCCAACTTCTCTAAACTATCAAGTTGATAGTCTACAGGCGGTTCAATTACCAAGGTCCCATCTCTGTCTATAAATAGTACTTTTTTCATCTTATATTGTTTTTAATACTTTGATTAATGCTTCATTTTCTGGGGCCGATCCAACCGTAATTCGAATGCAATTTCGAACCACCTCATTTCGATTTCTAACTATTATTTTTACTTCTGCAAGAATGTTATAAACCGCATTTGCATTCTCTGTTTCGACCAAGAAAAAATTAGCTTCTGAAGGATATATTTTCTTAATAATGTTCAACGATTGTAGCTCAGTTAAGAGCTTTTCTTTCTCTGCTAAAATATTTTTCTTATTTGATTCAAATTCATCCGATCTTTTAAGGGTATCTATTGCTGCTTTTTGATTGAGTTCACTCACGTTGTAAGGAGGTTTCACCCTATTCAGTAAATCAATGATTGAAGAATTTGAAAACGCCATCCCTACCCTCGCCGCAGCCAATCCATATGCTTTACTCATCGTTTGACAGATGACCAAATTCGAATAAGATTCGATTTTATTTATGAATGAAGCCGTTTCTGAAAAATCGATATAGGCCTCGTCAATAAGAACGATTCCATTAAAATATTCAAGGATTTTCTTGATCACTTCTGGATTCAAACAATTCCCCGTTGGGTTATTTGGAGAACAAATTAAAATCAATTTCAAGCTGGGATCTGACAGAAATGGTTCGATTACTTCAAAATCGATATCGAAATCTTTATTCAGTTCTATTTTGATCAATTCAGTGTCGTTAATTCCTGCGGCAACATCATACATTCCATAGGTCGGCGAAAATGTTAGAGCTTTGTCACTTCCTGGATTGCAGAAAATTCGAAACAACAGATCAATAATCTCATCGCTACCATTACCGATGAATGTGCTGTTCTCGTTGACGTTCTTAATTCCACCAATTATCTTTTTCAATTCACGCTGATACGGATCTGGATATCGATTTAGTTCTCCGAACGGATTTTCATTCGCATCTAGAAAAATTCCTTTGGATCCTGTAAACTCATCACGAGCGCTTGAATACGGCTGAAGTGTCAGAATATTCGGCCTCGTTATTTTGTCTAGTTCAAACATCATTTAACGCTTTAAGTCTTAGTGTTACTGCATTTTTGTGAGCAAAAAGCTCTTCTGCTTCTGCCATTAATTCGATCGCGGGGCCAATATTTTTAATCCCTGTTTCCGATACTTTTTGGAAAGTGATTTTGCGAACAAAACTATCTAAGGAAACACCACTATAATTTCGAGCGTAGCCATTTGTTGGCAAGGTGTGATTCGTTCCGCTCGCATAATCTCCAGCACTTTCACAGCTATAATTCCCAAGGAATACCGACCCTGCATTTACAATCAATTCGGTTAATCGCTCCGCATTTTCAGAAGCAATAATTAAGTGCTCTGGAGCGTAATAATTACTCAGTTCCATGCAGTCTTCTATCGAGTTCAGAAGGATAACCTTACTGTTTTTTAATGCTTTCTGCGCTATTCTTTTTCTCGGCAATTGATTAAGTTGCGCTATCAATTCAGTCATGGTTTCATTGAGAACGTTTTCATTGTCAGTTACCAATATCACCTGACTGTCTGCACCGTGTTCTGCTTGAGAAAGAAGATCAGACGCTACAAACGAAGGATTACAAGTTGAATCCGCAATAACTAAAACTTCGCTAGGACCGGCGGGCATGTCAATTGCTATTCCGTCTTGCTGAATCAATTCTTTTGCTTTCGTCACATATTTATTTCTTGTTCCAAAAATCTTATAAACCAACGGTACAGATTCAGTCCCATATGCCATAGCTGCAATTGCCTGAGCACCTCCAATCTTGAATATTTTGGTCACTCCAACCAGACTAGCAGTATACAAAATAGCCGGATTTACCGTTCCATCTTGGCTTGGAGGAGTACACAAAATAATTTCTTCACATCCAGCGATCAGTGCAGGAATTCCGAGCATTAAAATGGTAGAGAACAAAGGCGCGGAACCACCTGGTATGTAAAGTCCAACCTTTTCAATGGCGACACTTTTTCTCCAGCATTGAACACCCAGACTTGTTTCTATTACCTCAGGAACATCAATTTGACTCTTGTGGAATATTTCGATATTCGTCTTGGCCAATTGGATCGCTTGTTTTAAATCATTGGATACAGTATCTGAAGCAAATTGAATCTCCTCAACTGTAACTTGTGAATTCTCAATCAGCAGACCGTCGAAATCATTTGTGAATTGCCTAATAGCTTCATCACCATTAGTTCTGACACTTTCCAGAACAGTATTGACTTGCTTCGTCAATTCCCTTTTAGCCAAAGCGGGTCGTGAACAAATCTCTAACCAGTCTTCTTTTTGAGGTCGTACATACTTCTTCATCACAATACTATTTTGTCGATTGGTACAATCAAAATCCCTTCTGCTCCAGCTTCTTTGAGCTCGTCTATCACTTCCCAGAATTTGTCCTCATCAATTACAGAGTGTAATGAACTCCATCCTTCTTGAGCAAGAGGAAGAATTGTAGGCGACTTCAAAACAGGTAGAATTGAACTGACGAGATTGATCTTATCGTTTGGAACATTCATCAATACGTATCTCGATGATTTGGCTTTAAGAACCGCTTTAATTCGAAAGATTAACTTGTCCAAAACATCTTGATTTTCTTTTGTAAGATTCAATGAACTGGCCAATACCGCTTCAGAGTTTATAATGACTTGGGTCTCCTTTAAACCATTTTTGAATAGCGTTGACCCCGAACTAACGATATCGCAAATCCCATCTGCCAAACCAATATTTGGAGCAATTTCAACGGACCCAGAAATAGTGTGAATCTCGGCTTCAACGTTATTTTCAGCAAAGAAACTTTTAACCGTGTTCGGATAAGAAGTTGCGATTTTACGTCCGTTGAAAAAGGACACATTTTTTACATCAACATCCTTAGGAACGGCAAGTGATACTCGACATTTAGAAAACCCAAGCTTCTGAACAACTTGAACATTATTGTCCTTTTCAATCAACAGGTTTTCTCCGATGATAGCGATATCTACAACACCATCTTCGAGGTACTGCGGAATATCAGAATTCCTTAGATACAGGATCTCGAGAGGAAAATTGGGTACAACAACCTTCAATTGATCGATGCCATTTTCGATCCTGATTCCACATGATTTAAGGAGTTTCAGTGACTCTTCGTTAAGTCGTCCGCTTTTTTGAATTGCAATTTTAAGTTTACTCATTTTTAACAAAATGCGTCTGAGTAAACCGATGAGAAACAAAAAACCCGTCTGATTACTCAGACGGGTTTTTAATATTTTTAGTTGAAGTCAACACATATCATTAACACATCGCCTGAGGGCAAGTATGAAAATGATGATGATGTAATTGACTAAAATTCATTGTTTTGTTTTCTGCTACAAATGTATGCAATTAATTCTTTAAGATGCAAATCTATCTTATTTCTAAGATTATTAATCTAATCTATCTCACCCTAACCATTTGGTTTTTAAGCTAAAAACAGGTAGTTTCAGGAGTCCTAAAATGACATTCTGGTTATGAATATTAAAATTGCATTTTTTGCTACTCTATTTTTAGTTGCTTGCTCCTCTTCTGATGAGAATGAAGAAAAAGACGGACCAATTACTAAAGACACAAAAGAAAAAACGCTAGAAGTTCAAGAAGCAAACATTGAACTTGAGCAATTGGACGGTGAATTGGATTCTTTACTAACTACATTAAATTAGACCATGATTAAAATAGCAATTACTTTGATAATCGTTGGCCTTACTGGCTTTTTAATGGCTTCCTTCACATCAGCATTCAGCACTCCAACTGTTGGAGTAATCCCGATTCATATCCCTCTTGGAAATAAAAAGAAACCAAAAAAGAAAAAGAAAAAACATGATCATCATCACGGTCATAATCATGGATCATCGATTAATATTAACATCGATACGCGAAAAATGGAGATCCAGCCAAAAGGAAAGCACAATCATAAAATAAAAGGTAAACATGGACATCATGGTGCTAACGTAACAATCCACTTTGAACATGAATTGGGTAATGAAAGAGCCGAAAAAGCGAGAAAGAAACATCATAAATTCAAGCCTAAGAAAGAAAAAGAAGCGCATACTGAAATTAAGATCATCATGAAACGCAATCACTTTTTGGTAAATGAAACCCATGACAAGATTGAACTGGCTCGGAAGAAGAACAAAAAGAAACGAGACGCTGGCTCAATTTCAGTAACTGTGTTTAATAATAACATTCGTTTCCTTGATTCTTGTGAAGAACGCAGAACAGCTTTGAAAATTAAGGTTAAAGGTTAGGGAGAGGTTAGAAATTATGAGTTATTTTAATCTCACTCCAAAAATGCGCCTTCCTTCAAAGAATAAGGACACACAAATGCTTTTTTAATCCCTAGGCTCTGTATTACCCATTTGATCTTAAAAGCAGCAATAGGGAGCATCTGCTTTCGCATGGGGATGATCCACTCGTTATTCATTCGGTCTTCGTATCGTGAATCAATAACCCAGTCCAACTTTTCCATCAAAGGTTCTAATGGGAGACTTTCAATACTGTTATGGTTGGAGTAGCGTTCTTGATAAATCATTTCATGGAACGTTTCAAAACTTCCAGATGCACCAATTAAAGTCTCGGAATTGTTCAAAGCAAAGAAATCGCCCAATCTGGCTTCAAGATAGCCATCCATGAATTCAAAATTTCGAGCAGTTAGATTGTTGTTCTTACCGAGCTCTTGATACAATCTAGAGACGCCAATATCAAAACTTGAGGCATTTTGAACACCCGAATTGTTGGCAAAGATAAACTCCGTGCTTCCACCTCCAATGTCCATTATAATTCCAGGATTGTCAAAATTGTGCAACCATTTCACTCCTTGATAAATCAACCCTATTTCTTTCTTTCCGGAGATTATATCAATCTGAATTCCGGCTTGCTCCTTGACTTCTTTTATGAAGAGATCACCGTTTTTCGCATCTCTCAACGCTGAAGTACCATATCCAATGATGTCGGTCACTCCTTCTTCTTCGCAATACTATTTAAAACGAATTAAAGTTTGAAGACCCCGGAGCCAAGCTTCTTCAGCAATTGTTCCATGATTGATCCCGTTCATACCTAATAAGACAGCTTCTTTTTCAGTACGCAATCGATTCAATTGTCCGTTTTCGACTTCTCCAATTAGCAGATTAAAAGTGTTAGTACCAAGATCAATAATGGCTTTTTTCATATTAACTTTTTCTCAGCCATTTTACGATATGACTCAACCGAACGCTGTGCCCGAATTGCAGAATACCATTTTTATACAACCTTCCCGCAACTCGAAGAAATACAACTGCGCTCACAATTAAAATGAACAATGATAAATAGGCCTCATATCCCACTGATTCGGCTTGAGCTAGATCAACCATAACTGCGACAGGAGAAGTGAAAGGCAAATAGTAGAACCAAGCTGCCAATTCACTTTCAGGATAGTGTATAACGTAGTAGCCAGAGTACAACCCAAAGCCGAGTAAGAATAGTATTGGAATAATAAATTGTTGTCCATCGCTTTCAGTACCCATCGTTGCTCCAACGGATGCGAACAATGCTCCGTAGAACAAATAACCT
>JABSPC010000483.1 GCA_013215515.1 Crocinitomicaceae bacterium | reverse complement strand
CGTTTGTGGAAAGAGCTCAGGAAATTTGTCCAATTTATCGACCATTTGTGTTTCTGCTCCAAGTATTCCATACCCGATTATTGCATCGGATTGTGGAGTAGGAGTGAACGTTTGTACCAATTTAAATTTCTCAATCGATCCAAATGGGCAAGGAGCAAATATAGCTGAAATTCCAGCGTCGGGTTCTATTGGAAATCCATACTATGATGGTTTTTCAACATTTAATCCTTGGGGGACAATAAATTACGGATGCCTGCAAATTGATGAATCGAATAGTACTTGGATGAAGGTAAATATTAGCGGATCGGGAAATCTTGAGTTTGTTTTTGGCGGGAATAACAGCCAGACAGGTTATTACGATTGGATTATGTATCCAGCGACTGCTAACTGTACAGATGTTTTAGCGCATACAACAGCTCCTGTTCGCTGCAATTGGAATCTTGTTGATTATGGAGGAACTGGATTGTCCGGAACTATTCCATCAGGTGGAGATGCAGGGAATTTTGAGCCAATATTAGCAGTGTCGGCAGGCGAAGTTTATATCATCTGTTTTTCGAACTTTAGCTCTGTGCAAACCTTGGTGCCATTGGAATTTGGAGGTACGGCATCGGTGAGTTGTACTCCACTACCGGTAGAGTTTTTGACTATGTCAGCTGCAGTTGAAAACGAAATGGACTCTAAAGTAAATCTTACTTGGTCAACTGTTTCTGAAAGCAACAACGATTACTTCGATGTTGAACGCAGAATTAAAAACGGGGCTTATGAATCAATCGGAGAGATTGAGGGCAACGGAACAACTATTGAATTGAGCCAGTATTTATTCGAAGATGAATATGCTTTTGCCGGAGAAATAAATTATTATAGAATCAAGCAGGTGAATTTTGATGGGGCATTCGAGTATTCAAAAGAAGTATCGGTAATGGTTCCAAGAATCGGAAGCTCCACTATTTTTCCAAACCCAAACATTGGACTTTTTAGTATTCGGTTGGCATCGAATGTTCAAGGCGACGTGACTGTTGTTTTAAGAGATATAAGTGGCAGAATTGTATCATCACACAATTCGAAAGCGATTAATGGTAACGTGAAGTCCAATTCTTTAAACGTTCCTTCAGGATCTTATTTAATTGAAGTAATTCAAAATGAAATTATAAAAACTCAAGCGCGAGTAGTATTGAGTAACTGATGTCGTAGTTGGTTCGAAAAGAAGGGGTGATAGTACCTTTTCTTTATTAGGTGTTGATTTTAAATCGCCTACTCGTAAGTAGTATCTAAGTAATAGTGTGTGAAAAAGGGGCTCTCGAAATCGAAAGCCCCTTTTGTTAAATGTTATTTGTTCTTAGAATTTCGCTGAGACACCAAACTGAATTGGAGTACCACCACCAAGTCCTAGTTCAATCATCATACCGATGTTGTCAGTGAAATAAATTCTTGTTCCAACTGCAATTCTAAAAGACATAGGAATCAATGTTTCAATTTCAAGATCTGTGTTATCACTTGGGTCACTAATTGTCCAAATTCTAGATGCATGTTTGTAACCAACTCCAATTGCACCGTAAGCATCAACTCGATCGTTTTGAACGAAGTGATAATTCATACGAAGCATTGCACGAATCTTTTTTGCTGTATAATCCCAAGTGTAAGTTGTCGCTACACCAAGTGTATCAGTACCAGCATAACTATAATGGCTTCCAGATTTTACAAAATTAAAATCAACACCTATTCCAAAGGCATCAGCTAGCATATATTCAACTCTACCACCATAGGCAAGTTGACCTCCATTCAATTTCCAATCTAAAACAGGTGATCCATTCCAAGCTGTACTTGGCTCACTACGTAGCATGTTACTTTGACCTACACCAATGTATGGATCAATAATAAAGTTCCCTTGTCCAACAGGAGTCTGGGCAATTGAGGCGGTGCTTATAGTAAGGAACGCACCCATTAAGAATAAAACTTTTTTCATAAAATAATTGTTTGTTAGTATGAGTATTGTACTCAATTTTTCCGTTTTGGTTTCAAATTACGTGCCAATTCTCGAGAAACCACGTTATTTATCTGTTAATAAGCTGTTATTTTTTTATTTCTACAATTACAGGTTAAACCTTTTGTTTTTTTTTTGTCTAAACAATTGAAATGGAAAAAATGAATAATTTTTTGGATGTACCACAAGTATTTTTTACGGAAAGCATCTTAATTAACTGAACAGTTATTTTTTTTACCTAAAATAAATTCTAATAAGCTATGAAAAACTCCTTGCTATTGAGTTGCGTATTTACGTTTGTATTTGCTTGGTCGTCATTCGGCCAAACTTTCGATGGTTACGCTCTCTACAATCTCCAAAATGAAAACGTTACGTATTTAATTGATAAAAATCAAAACATTGCCCACTCGTGGTCATGTACAGTTGCATGTAATTACACAGTATTACTTAAGCCAAATGGAAACATTGTAAGAGGCGGTAAATATGGCTCTAATCAATTAACTGGTGCTGCAATTGGCGGGATGGTTCAAGAAATTGATCCATCTGGAAATGTGGTTTGGGAATATGTTTACTCAGATGCTAACCATTGTTCTCATCACGATCTTACTCTTTTAGATAATGGAAATGTTATTCTAACGGCTTGGGAAGTTAAAACTACTGCAGAATGTACTCAGGCAGGAGTTGATAGTCCAAGTACGGATCAATGGCCTACTCATTTTATTGAACTTCAACAAAACGGCGCAAGTGCAGATATCGTTTGGGAATGGCACATGTGGGACCATATGATTCAGGATCATGATGGGACGAAAGATAATTTTGGTGTTATTGCTGATCATCCGGAGCTAATGGATATTAACCT
>JABSPC010000482.1 GCA_013215515.1 Crocinitomicaceae bacterium | reverse complement strand
GACTATTCAATTGATGGACATGTCAGGAAGGTTATTACTATCGAAAACGAGTATCGAAGCAGAAATTAAACTTTTGGTGGGTGAAATTCCAAAAGGAGAATACCTTGTTCATATTACAACCGAAGTAGGAGAGACAACCGAAAAAATTCTAAAGCGCTAGTTTTAGATTATTCGTTCCTCACTTTTAGATTGGCTGCGACTAATCCAATATCTAATTAATTCTTAAACAATACTTGGCTACTCGCTTGAGCTGTTGGCATTATCACAATATCATTCAAGTTAACATGTGCCGGACGTGTTGCAGCAAAATAAGCCGTTTCTGCAATGTCAATGGCTTGAAGTGGATCGAATCCATCGTAAACTGAATCAGCAACAGATTGATCGCCTTTGAATCGCACCACCGAGAATTCAGTTTCAGCTGCTCCTGGAGCAATATTTGTTACTTTAATTCCATAAGATACCAAGTCAATTCTCATTGCTTTCGATAACGCGTCAACTGCATGTTTTGATGCACAATAAACGTTTCCACCTGGATAAACTTCTTTTCCCGCTATGCTTGAAATGTTAATAATGTGTCCGCCGTTATTTGATTTTAATAGAGGTATTATTGCATTGGATACGTATAAAAGACCTTTAACATTCGTGTCAATCATTCTGTTCCAGTCATCGATAACACCATTGTCAATTGGGCCATTTCCAACCGCTAATCCCGCATTGTTAATCAGAATAGCAATTCCGTCTTTTATCTCTTGAGGAACTCCAGAAATCACTTTTGCCACTTCTTCTTCATTGCGAACGTCAAAATTCAACGTATGAACCGCAACGCCGTGGGCTGAATTAATTTCAATTGCCAGTTTGTTCAAACGATCTTTTCTTCTTCCAGTGATTACTAGATTGCAACCATTTTCAGCGAATAATCTTGCACAAGCCTCACCAAAGCCTGCGGTAGCTCCTGTTATAAATACGTATTTGTTCATGCCTTCGCTTTTCGTTTAAAATGAGGATTAATAATTATGATGCCAATAATTACAATCGCAATCGTTATTGGAATTCGATATCTTACAATAGCCCCCAAAACGGGTGTTGTTAGCCCAATAATAATAGCGAGCGTGAATATGAATAAGAGCAAGGACACAATTATTAATTTAAGCTCCTTCGTAATTTTTAGTCGTTTGAAAATCGCATAAAAAATGAATAAGAAAACCAACCAACCTTCAAGTAGGGCAGGGTATTTCAGCCAACTTCCAGGGTCATTAATATAAGGCCTAAGTAGGCAGTTTCGAATTGCTCCAGGAATATTCATCATGAGTTGACTGAATGAATCGTCGATTTGTGCAATTTCTATATAACCTCGTGATTGATCTCTTTTAAAATAAATCGGCCACTCAGTTCCATCCTTTGGTATCAATATGGGGATAGGAGATTCAAACCCACCGTGATCAATTATTGTTGCTTTGAGTGGCTTTTTAAGAATCACCTGATTGTTCTTGACTATTAGATCAGGAAATTGACTTGGCTCGAAATAGTAAAAACCATCTCCGTTCCATGCAAAGATTCCACCTTTCCCAATATTTTTAAAGTCTTGTTGCTTTCTCGTAATAAGATGGACCATCTGTTCCCGTTTCTTTGAGAAAATAAGAAGTGAGCTGGATGTTATAATAACGAGCAACAGAAGTGCCCCAATGATTTTGAATTTAGGAAGGATTTTGTAGAATCCGATAAAGATGAATGTTGGGATCAATGCAAAAATAACGTATGGCTTAAACCCTAACAATACGATCGTGCCTAGAAAAATATAGGTGCGTTTTTTTAATCGACTCTTGTTATCTAAAAGTCCTCTAGCAAGTAAACCTACTCCTAATAGCATCATTGGCTCTTTCAAAATGCCTGATGTCCAGAAAAGAACACTCGGGATAAGAATGAAAGCCCAGAGAATTAAATTCTTATTCAGATCCGTCTTTGAGCTTACTCCGATAATTAAATGTCGTGTTCCAACAATAGAAATTAGACACATGAACAGAACGTGAATCATTGGGTATCCAGAACTGGCAAAGTGAAATAAGCTATGTAATCGAAGTATGTTTTTGTTGTCATTGATTAATGCCTGCGCTCCAGCGTCCCAATGGTGGGTTTCCAATAAATATTGATGCTGTAATTCAGTGTTGTCACCAACGCCGGTTAGAAATTTGATATAGTCCAAAGGCGATTCCCAGAAGACTTGGTTTAGGATTCGACTTTCTTCCATAAATTCGCCAGCATCAGCGCTTAATGCTCCATCGCCGTAGAATTCCGTGTAAATAAATAGAAAGTAGACTCCGATGAGGGCTTTTAATGCGAATGCAATTGATAAGCTCCATTTATTCAACCCTTCAATGCGCATCACTCGAGAATATCGAGTAAATAAGAAGATTGCAATAAAGATTAAAATGGAATAAATTAGCACCCTTTTTTTTGGCGTAAAAATAAGCAATATTAAGAGCTTTGTGTCACATTGTCCAAATTCTACGACAGTTTGGCAGAGATTGAGCAGTGGCATAGAGATTGACTATTGAGGAGTATAAAAAATCACAAAATGAAAACAGGTCAGATTAATGTACAAACGGAAAATATATTTCCGATTATTAAAAAATTCTTGTATTCGGATCACGAAATTTTCTTGAGAGAATTAGTGTCGAATGCAGTTGATGCTACACAGAAATTGAAGTTTTTGTCATCGAATGGAGAATTCAAAGGAGAATTGGGTGAGTTGAAAGTGGAAGTATTGCTTGATACGAAAGAAGGAACATTGACGATTCGTGATAATGGAATCGGAATGACTGAAGATGAGATCGATAAATATATCAATCAAATTGCTTTTTCAGGAGCTGAAGAGTTCGTTAAACAATATGAAGGAAAAGAAGGCGCTGAACAAATCATTGGACATTTCGGTCTAGGATTCTATTCTGCCTTTATGGTTGCAGAAAAGGTTCAGATCAGTACATTGTCTCGTAATGAAGGTGCAAAAGCCGTTCAGTGGGAAAGTAATGGAGATACGGAATTCACAATTACGGAAATCGAAAAAGAATCAAGAGGAACAGATATCATTTTGTTTATCACAGATGAATCGAAAGAATTTTTAGAGAAAGCAAGGGTCCAAGGGATTTTAGATAAATATTGTAAATTTTTGCCTCAGCCAATTTTCTTTGGAACGAGTACAGTTTATGAAGATGATAGAAGTGGAAAAAAGGACGAAAATGGCAAAGTAAAGAGGATTGCTCTTGAAGTTCCAAATCAGGTAAATAACGTTTCTCCAGCATGGACAAAAGCTCCAGCAGATCTTAAAAAGGAAGATTACAACAGCTTCTATCGCGAGCTCTATCCTATGACAATGGAAGATCCATTATTTCACATTCATTTAAATGTGGATTATCCTTTCAATTTGACTGGAATCTTATACTTTCCTAGAATCGTTGAGAATATTGAGGTTCAAAAGAACAAGATTAACTTATATTCAAATCAAGTGTTCATTACGGATAACGTTGAAGAAATTGTACCTGAGTTTTTGACTCTTTTACACGGTGTAATTGATTCTCCAGATATTCCTTTGAATGTTTCAAGGTCTTATTTGCAAAGTGATGGAAATGTGAAGAAAATTTCTTCTCACATCACTAAGAAAGTCGTTGATAAATTGGCTCAAATGTTTAAGAAGGATAGAGCTGATTTCGAGTCTAAATGGGAAGATTTAAAAATATTTGTTCAGTACGGAACTCTTTCTGATGACAAGTTTGCTGAAAAGTCAGGTAAATTCTCTTTGTTGAAAAGCACAAAGGGTGAATACGCGACTATAGAAGAATACAAGGAGAAAATTGCTGCACTTCAAACAAACAAAGATGATAAAGTTGTCATGCTTTATACGAATGATCATCAGGAACAATATGGTTTCGTTAAGAAAGCCAACGATAGAGGATTTGATGTCTTGCACTTGGATGGACCGTTAGCGCCGCACTGGATTGCTAAATTGGAACAGTCAAATGATAATATCATGTTTGCTCGCGTTGATGCTGATACATTGGATAAGTTGATTCAGAAGGATGAAGAAATTCCTTCGAAATTATCTAAAGAAGATGAAGAGTCATTGAAACCGATGTTCGAAAATGTTGTGAATAAAGAAAAATTCACGGTTCAATTTGAAAGCATGAATTCAGAAGATGCACCTGTTATAATTACTCAAGCCGAGTTTATCCGTCGAATGATGGAGCAGCAAAAGATGGGTGGCGGTGGCTTCATGGGAGCGTTTCCAGATATGCACAATATGGTGATTAACGCGAACCACGCGAAGGTTAGTGATATTCTGAATACCAAGACGAAAAAGTCTCAAGAACGAAAGATTAAGCAGCTGACAGATATTGCTTTATTATCTCAAGGAATGCTTAAAGGAGAAGAATTGAACAAATTTATTGAAAGAAGTATAGAATTAATATAATTTTACCGGGCGTCCAAATGGGCGCCCTTAAATTTTTGTGATTTGTATAAAGTAATATTAGGTATTGGCGGTTATTTCCTTTTTAAAGGAATTTTCGGAGCTGTTCTTGGGATTTTAGTGGGTTCGATGATCGATAATTATCAGAAGATCATGAGTGCTGCGCGTTCTAAAAATGGTGGAAAAAGAGTTACGGCTGAGGAGATGTTCCAGTACTACCAACAGCATTC
>JABSPC010000481.1 GCA_013215515.1 Crocinitomicaceae bacterium | reverse complement strand
GTTCCGGTTAAGATCTGTCTTGCCTTGATTCCAATTTTAGAAAGGAACAGTGGACACATATTAAACATCTCTGCAATTAACGTTCTTATAGAGCCAATGCCTGAATGGGCTGCATATCAAGCATCTAAGTCGGCATTTGATCAATGGTTTCGATCTGTCATTCCAGAATTAAATAGAAGAGGGATTTCAACCACATCAATTTATTTGCCCCTCGTAAGAACAAGAATGATCGCTCCAACAAAATCCTATGATAAAATGCCCGCAATGAAATCATCTCATGTCGCACAGTTAATAGGCAAAATGATAATTAGCCGTAAAAGAATTCACAAGCCTTGGTGGGTTAAATTCGCCGAGCAAGGGTCCTTTTTGTTTAGGAGACCAATGCAAGCTTACCTTCGCCGTAAGTACAAAAAAGACAGGGGTGTTTAGTTTGATCATTAAACTTTTCAGAGTTAATTTAATTTCTCCTAAGGGAATTCTATTTCTTGTGCAAGCGTTCAATTCGCATGGAAGTAATTTAATGGGTATAGTTCATTTTTCTGCAAAAAAATGCGCCCCAATCGAATGGCAATAAAGGATGAAAAAGGCGAATTGACTTATCGAGAACTGTATTCATCTTCCTTGCTTTTGGCGAAGTATTTAAGTCACAATTTTTCCCTTGACAATAAGAAGAAGGTTGCCATTCTTTGTAGAAATCATTCGGTAAGTGTGCAGTCATTACTTGCTCTATCCAGACTTGGGGCCGATGTCGTTTTTCTAAATGTTGAAATGAGTAGAGCCCAAATAGAATCAATTTTCAAGTCTGTTTCATTTAATTTGATCATTCATGATGAAAATTTAGAAGACAAAATAACATTGGTTGAATGCACCAAAATTCCGTGCTCAGGAGTTCAGCACAATAGTATTGAGACGATGCTTAATGATAGGTCTGTGGATGATTTAAAATTGTGTAAATCCAAGTCTGGAAATATTAGTGTTCTAACTGGAGGTACAAGTGGAAAGGTGAAATTCGCGAAACGAAAACCTTCAATAATGAGTTTGGCCATGCCGTTCTTTGCATTGCTGAATAAAGTAGAATTGGACAAGTACAATCGTGTCTATATCGCAGTTCCATTCTTTCATGGGTATGGGTTAGCATCGCTCACGGTTTCGTTAATATTAAGTTCCGAGATGTATTTAACGGAGAAGTTTAAGGACGAAAAATCAATTTCATTGATTAAAGAGGAAGGTATTGAAGTCGCGATTTTGGTTCCGACAATGATTTCAAGAATGTTGGACGGAGACTCCAATGCCTTGAATTCTACATCAAGCGTTCTTTCAGGAGGAGCTCCGTTAGGCGCATCTTTGGTTGAGAGAGTCATTGAAAATGTCGGCGACGTGCTTTATAATCTGTACGGAATTTCTGAAGCAGGATTTTCTGTTATTGCCACGCCTGCCGACCTCAGGAAGTATTCGAGTACTATAGGTAAAAGAATCAAAGGCGTTTCATTACATTTACTAAACAGTTCTGATGAACATGTTAAGCGAGATGAGGTTGGAGTACTTAGTATTCGAAGCGCTTGGTCCATGACTGGAACCAAAAATAAGTATGTATCTACTGGTGATTTCGGAACAATGAATTCGGAGGGTTATTTGTTCTTGAAGGGAAGAGTGGGCGATATGATTGTTTCAGGAGGAGAAAACGTGTATCCAATCGATGTAGAAAATGCTCTAATAGCTCATCCTGAATTAGAACGTGCAGTTGTTTTTGCAATTGAAGACAAAGACTTCGGAAAGCGACTCGTGGCTTTCGTCGAACCTAAAAGTGGTTTTGAACTTAAATCAGAAATTCTTAAAGAATGGCTGATCAATAAAGTTGCTCGTTATCAAATGCCACAGCAAATCATTATTGTGGATTCGATGCCAATGACTGCAATTGGTAAACTCGATCTTATAGCATTAATAAAGCTTCTGTACTAGGATTATAGTTGGCAACTTTTGATTCATAAGTCGAGTAGCCTAATTTAGATCTCTCGAGGTAAAAGGTATGCGGATAGACAAACCAAAATCATTTTTTGGTCATCAAATTGAATTGATTCTATTGTTGAGCCACTAAGGTTTCTTGAGAATTTTGAGGACAAATTAATTTTGTTGTCGCACAATAATTCCATCTTTTTACTTCTTTGTATTCAGCAGTAATACGAACAAGAACGTATGTGAAATCGACTGTTGGCACCTCTTCATCTGTGAAGCAATACAGAATGGGTTGATTGATTTCGTTTGCTACCATTTGGCGAATATCAACGGACTCGGAAGAACCGTCTTCGAATACTCTAACCATTGAATAGTATCCATTTTTAGTTTCGTTCAACATTTTAAGCTTGAAATAAATATTAGACTCGATCATTCTAAAAGACAGTTCAACCATGCTATCTCGCTGTGAAACGACTGGGATATCTGTAGGATCTATT
>JABSPC010000480.1 GCA_013215515.1 Crocinitomicaceae bacterium | reverse complement strand
TCTGGCGTGCCAAATTTAGCTCTAAATTCGTTTCTCGATAAACTCTTTAATATTTTCATTTCCCCTTTGTTTTAAACAAAGAAACATCATCACCTCGTAAACAATTTACGTCTTGAGATTTAAAGGGGTAACCCTATAATTTAAAATTCATTCTTGCAGTAGCGTTAATTAGTACTGCATTGGCATCTTGTAAAAAAGAATCTTTAATCGAAGGCGGAAATGGTCTCGATGATTGGACATCTGCATCGCACGGATATGGTGCAACACCAAATTATGGTATCGTATTTAATCAAAATGAAGTTCCGCGTCTGGATTTTGTGATTGAAGCCGATTACTGGACTGCGATGCAAGACAACATTGAATCGCTCTATGGCGGTGGCGGAAGCCCTGCATCATTCAGTGATGAGACACCGTTATATGTCCCAACTCAAATGTATCACAATGGAAAACAATGGTACGATGTAGGATTGAGATACAAAGGAAACTCCAGTTTACAATCGGTCTATACGCAAGGCAACGGAAAACTACCGTTCAGAATTGAAATGAATCATTTTGAAAATGAGAACCCCAATATTAATGGTCAATTATTTTACGGATTCACTCAACTTTCCTTATCAAGTAATTTCAAGGACGACTCCTATATTCATGAAAAAGTAGCTGCTGATGTATTTAGAGAATTCGGTATTCCTGCTCCTCAAACATCGTTTTATAGAATTTATATTGACCACGGAGATGGGCCAATTTACTTTGGCTTGTACACAATGATTGAAGTAGTCTTCGACACACCTATGTTAAACGCTCAATTTGGAAGTTCCGATGGAAACACCTACAAACCAGACGGAGATGGCTGCAGAATGAACGAAATAAGTATGATAACGAGCGAGTACTTTCCGAACAAAAACAATGAGGGAGCATCTCTGGATGATATTACTGGATTAATCACTGCTTTACTCTCCGATAATCGAATTTCAAATCCAACACAATGGAGAAATGATCTCGAACAATACCTTGATATGGACCATTTAAAATACTTAGCGGCCAATACAACAATGAAAAATTGGGATACATATGGTAGAATGACACACAATTTCTATATGTACAATGATCTATCCACCGACAAGTTAGTCTGGATTCCTTGGGATAATAACGAAACCTTCTCAGATGGACCAGGTGGTAACTCAGCTCTTGAATTTGATTTTTCATCATTGCAAACAACACCAGCAAGTTCATAAGGAGATGTTCTTTGGCCATTAATAACCTATATATACGACGACCCTGTTTACAAGACGCAATACGATAATTATATTGATGACTTCATTACCTCGGCTTTCACAGTTTCGAATATGACCTCTCGCTTTAATGATGCCCATAATTTAATTGCAACATATGTTACAGGCTCTGACCCTGAAATTTCTGGCTACACGAACATTACAAGTGCATCCGCGTTCAACAATTCAGTATCCGACTTGATCACGTTTGTTTCAACACAATGGACAGCGGCGGACAATTACACTCCTTAATACAATTCAATTTCAAAAGGTCAAGTGATTCACTTGGCTTTTTTTGTCATAAAACTTATCAAGTTGGCGCTCATTGAAATTATGAACTGACACTAGTGTCATACTCCATTCGATTTATCTATATCAAAAAAAAATCGGCCCAAGTAAGCCTCAAAATCGAATTTTCTAAATGTTAAACTGAATTTATTTCAAGAAAAATGCACCTTGCTTTTACTGTGCGCGCACACATATTTAACTCTAGTGAATATCAACCTGTTAGCTACCCTTTTTAAAGTCAAAAATCACGTATCTAACTGATTATCATTTGAAAACAAATGTTAAAAAACGAATTGGAGTGTAATTTTTTGGATGTTATAGCGTTTAATAGATAACGATACAAGTTGATGAAACACAAAAAAGTTGGCACACAATTTGAATGTACTTAATCAACTAAGTAGAAGTTAGTTTTCATAAGTAGTAGTAGTTTAGGTTTTTGTTCGGGAATGACGCCAGTCATTCCCGTTCATGTTTTATAGACCTTTTGTTTTCGAAAATTAGATCCCATTTTCTTATTTCAATTCGACTTGACAAAATTCGTTAAAAATAACATCTCAATATAATATCCCAAATATGTTCTCGTTTTAATTAATTAACGATACAAGTTGATTAAAACTAAAAGTTGGCACACAATTTGAAAGTACATTAATCAACTAAGTAGAAGTTAGTTTTCATAAGTAGTAGTAGTTTAGGTTTTTGTTCGGG
>JABSPC010000048.1 GCA_013215515.1 Crocinitomicaceae bacterium | reverse complement strand
TTAATGTTGTTAACGGTGGAAAAGAAGTCGTAGAAGCACTATGTGATCACCCTGGAATTGAAGCAGTATCATTCGTCGGGTCTACGTATGTGGCGAAAATAGTATATAGGAGAGCGACTTCAAACCTGAAGAGATGCGTTGCCTTAGGTGGTGCAAAAAATCACCTCATCGTATTGCCAGATGCTCACTTAGAAATGACCGCTTCAAATGTCGTTGCATCCATGACGGGATGTGCCGGGCAGCGTTGTATGGCGGCTTCTGTAATGGTGGGAGTCGACAAGGTTCAACATATAATTGATAGAATGGTTGAAGAAGCGAAAGCAATTGTGCCTGGTGAAAACTTAGGCTCAGTAATTAGCGCTGCAGCGAAAGAACGTATTGAAGGATATATCACTCAAGCTGAAAAAGATGGCGCAACAATCTTAGTGGATGGAAGAGGTGCTATTGTTCCAGGAAAAGAAGACGGGTACTATGTCGGCCCTACGATTATTGATCACGTTACACCCGATATGAGTGTCGCTTCTGAAGAGATTTTCGGTCCGGTAATTTCCATAATTAGAGCGAAAGATTTGGATGAAGCCATGGAAATCGAAAACAACTCGAACTATGGAAATGCGGCAGCAGTTTTTACACAAAGTGGAGGTTTGGCAAAGCAAGTTATGGAGCGAGCGAGTGCTGGAATGATTGGAGTTAACATAGGTGTTCCCGTTCCAAGAGAGCCTTTCTCATTTGGCGGATGGAATGAATCCAAATTTGGAGTGAGCGACATCACAGGTAGAAGTTCGATCGAATTTTGGACGCAGAATAAGAAGACAACCATCAAGTGGAATGCAGAGGCAAAGATAAACTGGATGAGCTAAAATTAGTACTTAATACATTAAAAGCATAGGAATACTATGAGTGAATCAAGCTCAACATCAAAGGAGGTAATCCAAAATAATCTCGATTACACTTTGTTTTCTTGGTCGAAGCAAGCAGGACTGAATCCTGTTCATGCAGTACGTGCAGAAGGCGTTTATGTCTATCCCGCTGATGGGAAACGTATCATTGATTTTTCATCTCAACTAATGAATGTCAATATCGGTCATGGAAACCAACGAATTACAAAAGCGGTTTCTGATCAAATGGAGAAATTTTCATTTGTGTATCCAGGAATGGCTACAGAAATTAGAGGGAAGCTCGGCAAGAAATTAGCTGAGTTGACTCCAGGCAACCTTACGAAAGCATTCTTTACGGTGTCAGGCGCTGAAGGGATTGAGAACTCAATCAAGTTAGCAAGAATATACACTGGTAGACATAAGATCATTTCACATTACCGAGCTTATCATGGCGCAACTTATGGCGCATTGTCTGCGGGTGGTGATCCGCGCAAGTTCGCGATGGATGTTCAGGGCTTACCAAATTTTGTTCGCGTCGAGAATCCATATGCTTACCGCTGCCCGTGGGGCACTGATTCACTAGAAGAATGTGGTGAAATGGCACTGGCACACATTGAAAGAGTTATCAAGTTTGAAAATCCCGAAAGTGTTGCCGCGATATTATTTGAGGGAGAATCTGGATCTTCAGGTTGTATTAAATATCCGCCAAATTACTGGAAGAAATTGCGCATTATGGCGGATAAATACGGGATCCTTTTGATTGATGATGAAGTCATGAGTGGCTTTGGAAGAACGGGGAAAATGTTCGGTATAGATCACCACGAAACCACGCCAGATATTATGGTATTGGCCAAGGGTCTTACTTCAGCCTATATTCCTTTTGGAGCCATGATGGTGAGTGACAAAATTGCGAATCACTTCAATGATATTCCAATGGTTCTTGGGTTGACATGTGCTGCACATCCTGTTGCGTGCGCTGCTGCACTTGAGAATATTAAAATAATTGAAGATGGAAACCTCGTTCAAAATGCTGCCGAAATGGGCAAATACATGGAACAAGAAGTTGCGAAGTTGATGGAAAAACACCCTTCGATAGGCGATTTTAGAAATACGGGACTGCTTGGATGCATTGAATTAGTGAAAGACCGAAAAACAAAAGAACCTGTTTCTCCATGGAACGCTTCAGGAGATGATATGGAGCCAACTTTGAGAATGGCTGCAAAGATGAAAGAGCAAGGGTTGTTTACGTTCGTTCGTTGGAACTGGATTTTCATAGCGCCGCCATTGATTATTACGAAACAAGAAATTGATGAAGGCTTGAAAATCATCTCGAAGGTGATCGAAATTGCAGATGAATATTATACTGGAGAATGAAAGAAGAAGAGATTGTTGAACTAACCGAAGACCTGTCAGGATCATCACTTTACAGTGAGGGTCTTGCTCCCATTCCCAAGGACAAACGTACTTGGACCATGTGGAGTCTTGCAGCGCTTTGGGTTGGAATGGCAGTCTGTATTCCTACCTATCTTCTAGCGTCATATATGATGAAGGAAGGCATGGGTTGGCTTGAATCGCTGATTATTATAGGTGTAGCGAACCTCGTCATTACAATTCCAATGGTGCTCAACGGACACGCAGGGGTTAAGTACGGTGTTCCATTCCCAGTATTAGGTCGATCTTCTTTTGGGACAAAAGGCGTTCATTTGGCGTCGGTTACCAGAGGGATCGTGGCTTGTGGATGGTTTGGTATTCAAACGTGGATTGGTGGAATGGCACTGTATGAAATTATATATGCTTTTAGCGATGGGGCAACACCTGTCGACCTTAATTGGCTAATGTTTGCTTGTTTTGGAGCCTTCTGGTTTATGAACATGTTTTTCATCTGGAAAGGAACGGATAGTATCAAATGGCTGGAAGAATATTCTGCACCAATTTTAATATTAATGGGTGTAGCACTTATCGGTTGGGGGGCCTATAATACTGGTGGGTTTGGAGTTGTTCTTGAGCAAAGCGCGCAACTTCAAAAAGAAACTGTTTTGGTTACTGCCGATAAAGATTTCTTCACTGTTCAAATCAACGCAATTACCGATCAAGATGGCAAAGTAAAAGCAACCCACTACGCGCTGCAATCTACTGATGAAAAAGGAAAGACAACTGAGGTAGTATATGAATTCCCTGAAGAGGGAGTGTTCTCAGTTGTTAAATCGGATGCGGCTAATGGTGCAATGAGCATACAATTAATTGACAAATCGGGAGAGATCGAACACGCCTCAAGCTGGACGGTAATCGATTTTAATGCTGAACCAGTAGAACCAACAAATAAGCTTTGGCAATACGTTAAATGGTTAACTGTAATGCTTGGTTTCTGGGCAACCATGTCGCTAAGTATTTCTGACATCACGCGTTATGCGCCATCCCAAAAAGCGCAGAAACAAGGGCAGTTTATTGGTTTGCCAACTACGATGATGCTGTATTCCTTTGTTGCAATCTTCGTTACCTGTGCATCAGTGTTGATCTTTAATGATGTCCTCATTGCATCCGATGCACCGTGGGATCCGACTGCCTTATTGGGGAAATTTGAAAGTCCATGGGTGGTAATTATTGCCCAAGTTTTTATGATAATCGCTACGTTAAGTACAAATATTGCAGCAAATGTCATTGCACCTTCGAATGCGTTCTCGAATCTTTTCCCAAAGAAAATAAGTTTTAAAATGGGCGGAACAATCACAGGTGTCTTAGGAATTCTCATCTGTCCTTGGTGGTTGATGAATGATATTGCGGGGATATTAATTCTTGTCAGTGGATTCCTTGGTCCGGTACTTGGCATCATGCTTTGCGATTATTTCTTTATTCGCAGAAAACAATTAAAGCTCGCCGAATTGTATAAGAGCGATGGAGAGTACAGCTACACCAATGGATTTAACATGCGGGCGATGATTAGCCTAGCCATTGGTATTGGTGCAGCCCTAATCTGGTATTTAGTTCCATCATTGTCATTTTTGTCAGATTTGGCTTGGTTTACAGGCTTTTTCATCTCATTCATTGTATATTATGTACTTATGAAAAAACACGCTGAACCTAAATCACTAACACAACGCTAATATGTCTGTTCTTATAAAAAATGGTAGAGTTGTCACAGCTTCTGAAGATTACATTGCAGATGTTTACGTTGAAGGGGAAAAAATTGTCGCAATTGGAAAGGAGTTAAACTACTCTTCCGATAAAAGAATTGACGCAACGGGAAAACTCATTTTCCCTGGTGGGATTGATCCACATGTGCATCTTGATATGCCTTTTATGGGGGCCTATTCAAGCGACGACTACGAGACAGGAACTAGGGCAGCGCTTCACGGGGGAACGACATCAGTAATCGAATTTATTCTTCAAACACAGGGTGATACCTTGCACAATGCATTGAAAGAATGGCAGAATAAGTCGTTGCACAAGGCCGTTGGTGATTTTTCTTACCACATGGCTGTAACTGATTTCAATGATGATGTTTCCAGGGAAGTTGTTCAGATGATTGAAGAAGAGGGGATCACTTCATTCAAGACGTTTATGGCGTACAAAGGTGCTCTGATGATTGACGATGGTCAGATGGTTCAGCTGATGAAAGTAGTGAAGAAACATGGTGGACTCGTAACTGTTCATGCTACAAATGGCGACATGATTGATTCATTAGTTCGAAAAAATATTGCGGAAGGAAATACGAAACCTATTTATCATTATCTATCACAGCCCGAAGTAACTGAAGCTGAAGCGTCCGGAAGATTTACAGATATGTTGCACTATACTGGATGTCCTGGATATATTGTCCACATGACGTGTGAAGGAGCACTAAATGCCGTTCGAAAAGCAACAATGCGTAACCAAAAAGTTTTCATTGAAACATGCTCTCAGTACCTAATGCTTGATGCCTCACTTTACGAACGTGAAGATGGAGCGAAATGGGTGATGAGCCCACCGTTACGTGAGAAAAAAGATCAAGAAGTTCTTTGGGCTGGAATTAATCAAGGCTTGATTCAGGTCGTTGGTACTGATCACTGTCCGTTTACACTTGATCAAAAGGCAATGGGGAAGGATAACTTCGCGAAGATTCCAAATGGTCACCCAGCAATCGAGCACCGCATCGAGTTTATGTATTCAGAGGGGGTACGTAAGGGGAAAATATCGCTAAATAAGTTCGTCGAGGTGACATCTACAAATGCCTCTAAAATTTTCGGGATGTACCCTAGGAAAGGAACCATAGCGATTGGTTCAGATGCTGATCTAGTTATTTTTGATCCAAATAAAGAACATACAATTTCTGTCGACACACATCATATGAATTGTGATTACTCTGGCTATGAAGGGTGGGAAGTCACTGGAAAAACGGAAATAGTACTGCTAAGAGGAATGGTGGCAATAGAGAATGGAGAATGTCATTTAAAAGCGGGAGATGGTAAGTTTATCAAGCGAGGGAAGAGCTCGATGGTCATATAAATTAGAAAATCATAATAAAGAACGAATTATGGCAAGAATAGTAAAATCAGGATTAATACAAATGAGTCTTCCGATGACGGAAGGTGAAGGAACAATACAAGAAATTTGTAGTGCGATGTACGACAAGCACATACCGTACATTGAAGAGGCAGGCAAGCAAGGTGTGCAAATACTTTGTTTGCAGGAAATATTCAATACGCCCTACTTCTGTCCAGGTCAAGACAACAAATGGTACGCCTCAGCGGAGGCCATTCCTGGACCCACGACGGAAAAACTACAGGTGATCGCTAAGAAATATGACATGGTTATAATAGCGTCATTGTATGAGCGTGAACAAGCAGGAGTCCTGTACAATACCGCTGCTGTAATTGATGCTGACGGAAAATATCTAGGTAAATACCGCAAGAATCACATCCCGCACACAAATGGATTCTGGGAGAAGTATTTTTTCAAGCCTGGTAATTTAGGTTACCCAGTTTTTGAAACAAAATATGCCAAAATTGGTGTGTACATCTGCTATGATCGCCACTTCCCGGATGGAGCACGTGCACTTGGCTTAAATGGAGCCGAAATCGTCTACAATCCCTCAGCAACTGTTGCTGGTTTAAGTGAGTACTTATGGAAATTAGAGCAACCCGCCCATGCGGTTGCAAACGGTTATTTCATGGGATGTATTAACCGCGTTGGTGAAGAAAAACCCTGGAATCTAGGGAAGTTCTACGGTCAGTCCTACTTTGTAGATCCACGTGGACAAATATTAGCTGAAGCATCTAGGGACAATGACGAATTGCTCGTTGCTGAATTCGATCTTGACTTAATTGAAGAGGTTCGCTCAACATGGCAGTTTTATAGAGACCGCCGACCTGAAACATATGGCGATTTGACAAAACTTTAATCGATAAAACTAACCTATGCATGGGCGCAGTTGATCAACATTTAACTGATTCATGCAAAAACTGATTATATGGCTGAATACAAACGTCTAGCAACTGAGCAGGATTTCAAGGAAAACTTCAAACAGAAAAAGCCCTTGATGAATGAAACGCAAGCACATTACGAAAGTTCTCGCTGTTTGTTTTGTTACGATGCGCCTTGTATGGATGCTTGTCCAACTGGAATTGACATTCCGCTTTTTATCAAGCAAATTCAAACAGGAAATACAGTAGGAGCGGCAAAAACGATCTATGACTCAAACTGGATGGGTAATGCCTGTGGAACAATTTGTCCAACTGGTATTTTGTGCGAAGGGGCATGTGTATATAACAATCAGGATGTAGCACCACTATTGATTGGAAGGCTGCAAAATTACGCAACGATGTCGGTTATAGAATCTGGTAAACAACTGTATTCACCAGGAGAAGAAAATGGTAAAAAAGTGGCAATTATTGGTGCAGGTCCAGCGGGAATCGCTTGTGCTTGTGAACTTAGAACGTTGGGGTACACGGTAGACATTTATGAAGCTAAATCTCTGCCTTCTGGATTGACAGTACATGGTGTCGCTCCATATAAAATTACAAATGAGGAGGTAATGGCAGAGATGGACTACTTGCAAAACCAACTAGGATATACTATCAAATATAACAATGCGATTACAAGTAAAGCACAGCTTTCTGAGTTGGAGGCAAATTACTCGGCAATATTTATTGGAGTTGGATTAGGCGTTACTGCGACACTCAATATGACAGGTGAAAATCTAAACGGCGTTCATGGTGCCGTTGAATTCATAGAAGAACTTCGGATGAAGCACTCTGAAATAAAAATCGCGCATAAAGTTGTTGTCATTGGTGGTGGAAACACTGCGATGGATGCAGCTTCAGGTTCCGCACGGTTGGGAGCAGAAGAAGTAACATTAGCCTACCGAGGAGACAAGGAGCGAATGGGCGCTTACGGATTCGAATACGACCTTGCCATTGGTGCGGGTGTAAAAGGATTGTTTAATGCCTCGCCGCTTGAAATTCTAGGAAAGGAGAATGTAGAGGGAATTCGATTTATTAAAACAGTAATCGTTGACGGTAAACTATCCACAATAGTGGGGTCTGAATTTACTGTTGAATGTGACATGGTAATCAAGGCCACTGGTCAGGCAAAGCAGGGAACATTCTTAAGTTTAATTGATGGCTTGGATTTGGATAATCGCACTCGAATTGTGGTGAATGTAGCTACAAATCAAACCTCAAACCCGATGTACTTCGCAGGCGGAGATGCAATTAATGGCGGCGCTGAAGTTGTAAATGGCGCGTACGATGGAAAACTCGCAGCGAATGGAATCCATGAATGGTTAACTCAACACTAACGACATGAATAAGAAAGATAAGATCGATTTATCCGTGAATTTCGTAGGAATTAAAGCACCAAATCCATTTTGGTTGGCTTCTGCACCACCAACCAACACTGGCTACCAAATTATGAAGGCTT
Source organism: Crocinitomicaceae bacterium (assembly GCA_013215515.1). Classification (GTDB taxonomy): domain Bacteria; phylum Bacteroidota; class Bacteroidia; order Flavobacteriales_D; family Crocinitomicaceae; genus UBA4466. The sequence goes on along the minus strand of JABSPC010000048.1, from coordinate 2,469 downwards.
TTGATGCTGGCTGGGGTGGAGCTGTTTGGAAAACGCTTGGAATGCCTACAATAAACGTCTCGAGTCGTTATGGCTCTACGAATTACCGCGATACCAGAATGGCTGGCTTTAGCAACATTGAGCTAATTAGTGACCGTCCATTAGAAGACAACTTACGTGAGATGACAGAAGTGAAAAAACACTTTCCTGATCACGCTGTGATTGCTTCTTTGATGGTGGATACGCGAGAAGAATGGGAAGACATTATTAAGCAAGTTGAAGATGCGGGTGCTGACGGAATCGAGCTCAATTTTGGCTGTCCGCATGGAATGTGTGAACGTGGAATGGGATCGGCAGTTGGACAAGAGCCTGAAGTTTTAAAAACAATTGTCGAATGGGTGATGGAAGCCGCTAATATTCCAGTGATTACTAAATTATCGCCGAATATTTCCCATATAATTGATCCTGGCTTGGCAGCTGTACAAGGAAAAACGGATGCAATTTCACTTATCAATACCGTGAAAAGTATCGTGGGAATTGACCTTGATAGCTATGCTCCATATCCAGTTGTTGATGGTAAGGGAACCAATGGTGGTTATTGTGGTCCTGCGGTGAAGCCAATTGCGCTACACATGTTGAAAGACTTGATGCAGCATCCTGAAATCAAAAATACTCCAATGAGTGGAATCGGCGGAATTGAAACATGGCGCGATGTTGTTGAGTTTATTTTACTCGGTGCAACATCTGTTCAGGTATGTACAGCAGTTATGCACTATGGATTTGGAATTGTGCGTGAGCTGGAGGCTGGATTGATAAACTTCATGGAGGACAAAGGCTATACTACTATTTATGATTTCGCCGGAAAAGCACTGCCAAACGTCACCGATTGGAAGCATTTAAACTTGAAGAGCGAAGTAAAGGCAAGGATCAATAAAGACAAGTGCATCGGATGTGATTTATGTTATATCTCTTGCGATGATGGAGCTCACCAAGCAATCGCCTTGCCAACTGATGGAAGCAGAATTCCGACTATCATTGAGGAAAATTGTGTGGGTTGTAATTTATGTTCACTTGTTTGCCCTGTAGAAGACTGTATCACCATGGAGAAGTTTGACGATGGAAAAGAGCATGAGACTTGGCACGAATTAACCGAGTCAGATCGAATTCCTGATACCTGGAATGACGATCGCGCTGGCGGTAAAGGGCACTGGGTCCCAGAACCCATTGAAGCATTAAAAACGAAGCGAAAAGACAAATCTGGTTGGAAAAAATAGAATTATGGATGAATTTATGCGCATAGCGATTGACGAGGCAAAGAAAGGCTTGTCTGAAGGTGGAATTCCAATTGGATCAGCCTTGGTAAAGAATGGGAAACTAGTTGCAAGTGGACGAAATAAACGCGTTCAAGAGCAAAATCCAATTCTACATGGTGAGATGGACTGTATGAACAACGCAGGGAGAATTGGCTCTTACAAGGACACTGTTATCTATTCTACATTGATGCCATGCTACATGTGCGCTGGAACAATTGTGCAATTCAAGATTCCAAAAGTGATTGTGGGTGAATCCAAAACATTTTCTGGTGCACGCGACTTTATGGAAAGCCATGGTGTTGAAGTAATTGATTTAAACAATTCAGAATGTATTGAAATGATGGAGAACTTCATAAAGGAAAAACCCCAGTTATGGAATGAAGATATTGGGGAGTAAAGAGACGAATCTACTCCTTGACTTTGTTAAGTCCCAATGGATTATTTCTAAGTTGAATGAAGTTTCTCTTTTCTAATTTACCTAAGGAAAACGTGTCATTCTCTATTGGAAATTGTTTCCAATAAAATTCCCATTCGTCATCCAAAGTGGGCTCATCCCCATCCTTAAAATTGACATCGTTGAGATTAAAAACACCTTCAATCGGCTTATAATCAGGAGTTATACATCCAGTTAGCACAAGAGTTGAGAGGCTTAAAAGAGTTATAATTTGTCGCATAAAAAGCAGGTGTCCGCTCTAAGATAGAAATGGAAAAATTGAATCTGAAAGCCTTATGTACTTATTGTCAAACGATATGCATATTTTAAGCGAACACAATAATTAAAAAGCGGTTGCCCTTTAAACCTTTCAAGATTCAACTTGTCTATAAAGAAGCTATGAGAAAAATTTTATTGAATGTTACCCTGATTTTCGTTTGCCTTTCTGCTGCAAACGGACAAAATGCCCTTCCCATTCCTCCGCTCGACGGTGGAACAATGATAAACGGAGGCAGAACCTACGACCTCTTAATGTCGGACGGCACAACGGAGTTCTTGCCTGGACTTCAAACACCAACATCAGGTTACAATGGAAGTTATCTCGGCCCAACATTGTTGATGCATACTGGAGATAGTGTTGTGTTAAACGTTACCAATCAATTGGGCGAAAATAGTACTACCCATTGGCATGGCTTTCACGTTCCCGCTGATATGGATGGAGGTCCTCATCAAATGATTCCGAAT
>JABSPC010000479.1 GCA_013215515.1 Crocinitomicaceae bacterium | reverse complement strand
TTCTGGCGTGCCAAATTTAGCTCTAAATTCGTTTCTCGATAAACTCTTTAATATTTTCATTTCCCCTTTGTTTTAAACAAAGAAACATCATCACCTCGTAAACAATTTACGTCTTGAGATTTAAAGGGGTAACCCTATTAAGTTTTTTGATTTCATTCTTATGACACTACAAATCTAGGACTAACCCTTCCAATCTAATTACCTAATTTCGCAACTAACATTTTTCACTTCTAAAGATTCAAAAAGTTCTTAATAATTTCTTTTCCATATTGAGTCAATATGGATTCAGGATGAAATTGAACGCCATATAATTGCTTGGACTTATTTTCGATTGCCATAACGACATCTAATCCTGACGAAGCGATTACATCAAATTCACCGTGGACATTAACCGCCCAACTATGATACAAGCCAACTTCAATTTCTGAAGGCAGACCCTGAAAAATTTGAGAAGGCTCGATTTGAATTAACTCTGCCACGCCATGCTTGACGTGAGCCTGATTGTACAACGACCCACCAAGATATTCAGCGAGTGCTTGCATTCCAAGACACACACCAAGTACTGGTCGAGCTCCATCGGACAAGCGGATCACCTCCATCATACCCCCCGAGGTAGCTGGTAAACCAGGACCAGGGGACAAAACAACTTTATCATATAAATTGATTGTCGAGGTGTCAAACTGATCATTTAATACGACATCCACTTGAACCCCTTCTGCCTCTAAATAGTGAGAAAGGTTGTATGTAAATGAATCGTAATTATCTAATAAAAGGATGCGTTGCAAGTATTTCTTTTTATGTAAACTTGTACAAAAATACGAAAGATGAAAAAGGTTTTACAAATTCCTGCCGCTCCATCGCCGATTGGTCCATATAGTCAGGCAATTTTAAAGAACGAAACCTTATATGTTTCGGGGCAAATTCCAATCGATCCGGTTTCAGGAAATTTAATTGACACATCCGTTGAAGCCTCAACTCGACAAGTAATGGAAAACATCAGCGCTTTAATAAAAGAAGCTGGTATGACTATGGATGACATCGTTAAATGCTCCATCTTTTTAAAAAATCTGGACAATTTCACTACGGTAAATGAAATATACGGTGAATACTTTCGTTCAAATCCACCAGCGAGAGAAACGGTGCAGGTAGCCAAACTTCCTTTGGACGTTGAGGTTGAAATATCTTGTATTGCTATCAAGTAAATTACTTGGAATCAAACTTCAAATACAAACTTAGTGTCATCATTGTTAATTACAATGTAGAATACTTCGTAGACCAATGTATAAACTCTGTAAAGAGCTCTATTTCAAATCATCCGATCGAAGTAATCGTAATAGACAATGCTTCTATTGATGGTTCTGTTGATCTTCTCAAAGAAAAGTATTCAGAATTTAAATTAAAATTTAACCAAGACAATCTTGGATTTTCAAAAGCGAATAATCAAGGGATTGATATCGCTCAAGGAGAATATGTTTTATTGTTAAATCCGGACACGGTAGTTGAAGAGTCTTCTTTTGAAAAGGTAATCAACTTTATGGATGAGCATCCTGATGCCGGCGGACTTGGCGTTCGAATGATTGATGGAAAAGGACAATTTTTACATGAATCAAAAAGAGGTTTACCGACTCCAATGGTAGCCTTTTACAAGATTTTCGGCCTATCTCGTATTTTTCCGAAATCAAAAAGATTTGGACAGTACCATTTAGGGCACCTTTCTGAATTTGAAACAAATAAAATTGACGTGTTGAGCGGAGCCTTCATGCTAATGCGAAAAGAAGCATTGGACAAAGTTGGTCATCTGGACGAAGATTTTTTCATGTATGGAGAAGACATCGATTTGTCATATAGGATTCAAAAAGGGGGGTATAACAATTATTATTTCTCGGAAACCTCAATAATTCACTACAAGGGGGAAAGCACGAAGAAAAGCTCAGTGAATTATGTTTTTGTTTTTTATCGCGCTATGATAATATTCGCGAAAAAGCATTTTTCAGGAAAAAACGCTGGCTTATTTTCACTCCTCATCAATCTAGCGATCTATCTCCGAGCTACGGTGGCTATTTCAGGACGATTTATAAAACGTATTACTTTACCCGTAATTGACCTGACCTATATCGTTTGCGGTCTATTTGCCTTGACGAATTATTGGAAAATATCAAATATTGAATTCCCTGAGGAACTCATTAAATATTCAATTCCGATTTACGCCATCACTTGGGTCGCTATTGTATTTTTCAACGGAGGATATGACTATCCGACCAAATTATTTAAATATTTAAAAGGAACAGTAATTGCGACAGCAGTAATCCTTATGGCCTATGCCGTTCTCCCAAAATCACTTCAATTCTCAAGGCTATTCATCTTCTTTGGAGCTGCCTGGGTCCTAGTATTTTACATTATTTCAAGGATTTTCTTACACTTTGGTTTCGGCGGAAAATTCAGGCTAAAAAACAATGACAAAAAATCGTTTGTGATAATTGGGAATGAGTCAGAAATAGTAAGAACCAAAGAGCTTCTTGTACAAACACAAGATAAGCTTGGAGATATCATTTCATTTCAAACGATAGAAGACTTTAAGCGCGCCGACATAACAGTTGATGAAATAATCTTCTGCTCAGGAAGTCAATCTTACGAGAAAATTATTTCAACAATGTCGAATGAAAAAGAGAACACATACGACTTCAAAATCTCTCCTGACGACAGCAATCACCTTATAGGCAGTAATTCAATTGATACAGCAGGAGAACTTTACATACTCAACCTTAACACACTTGTCAGCAATGAGAACAAGAGAAGAAAACGTCTATTCGACCTTTTGATCTCTACCGGACTTTTGATCGGCCTTCCTTTCACGATTTTATTATTCAAGAATAAATCCAAGTACGCCAAAAACGTTGGAAACATTTTCATCGGAAAGAAATCATTTATTGGGTTTTCTAATGAGTTAACAATGAAAGATGTGCGATTGCCAAAAATCAAACAGGGTCCAATCACACCAGACGATCCATTTCAACATGCTGACTCCACTGTCCGTCAAAAACTAAACCTCTTATACGCAAGGGATTACTCTATGCGCAAGGACTTTTCCATCTTATGGAAGACTTGGCGAAAATTAGATAACTAATTCATTCTCTTTACCCTTGTCTAAAACGAATTTTCGCTTATTTTTGTAGACGTAAATTTCAACATTAAATAAATCTATGGCGCAAATAGAAATCCGCCTTCCAAAAATGGGAGAAAGTGTAACCGAAGCAACAATTACTAATTGGTTGAAAAACATCGGTGATACAATTGAAATGGATGAACCCCTAGTAGAAGTTGCGACTGACAAAGTTGATAACGAGCTTCCTTCTGAAGCTGAGGGCATATTAGTCAAACAATTATTCGATACAGACGAAGTTGCCCAAGTGGGTGATGTAATTGCTATAATCTCAACTGATGGTGATTCATCAGTAGCAGAAGCGAGTTCTGCTGCTGCGGAAGTTGAAGTAACGTCAAATACTGCAGCAGCAGAAATTGTTGCTGAAGTAGAAATAGTGGCGGCAAACGTTAATGGTTCTGTAACAATG
>JABSPC010000478.1 GCA_013215515.1 Crocinitomicaceae bacterium | reverse complement strand
TTCTGGCGTGCCAAATTTAGCTCTAAATTCGTTTCTCGATAAACTCTTTAATATTTTCATTTCCCCTTTGTTTTAAACAAAGAAACATCATCACCTCGTAAACAATTTACGTCTTGAGATTTAAAGGGGTAACCCTATTAATTATAAAAAACACTCTTGTCTACCTAATTGTCCTAATTTACACTCTACCATCTAAATTTATTTCTAATTTTATGCCTTTCAACATCTAATCTAGCACGGGAATCAAAATTTCTCATGATTTTTTTTTTTAGAAGAGTACAATTTCCATATTATGAGTTTTGAATTCCATAGGGATAGAGATAAATATTTTAATCTACAAAGTGAGAATACTAACAAGTATATTATTCCCTTTATAGAGAAGTTAAAGGAAATAGATTCTTCCTTAAAAGTTCTTGAAGTAGGTTGTCGTGATGGAGGCGTTCTTCTTCCTTTCCTTGAACGAGGATGTCACATAACCGGTGTAGAGCTTTCTGAAAAGATGCTGCTTCAAGCGAAAGAAAGATATTCTCAAAGCATAGAAGATGGGAAAGCATATTTTTTAGCTAAGGACATTCATGAATTTAATTCATCAGAAAAATATGACATTATCCTTCTAAAAGATGTAATTGAGCATGTTTACGGTCATGATAAACTCATAAAAAAACTAAAATCGCTGATGGCTCCTGGAGGAGTAATATATTTCGGTTACCCACCATGGCAAAATCCATTTGGTGGTCATCAACAAGTTTTAGAGAGCAAATTCTGGTCTAAAATGCCATATTACCACTTGCTTCCTAATTTCATGTATTATGGAATTCTGAAAACAACGAAAGACAAGTCCGTTCCATTTTTGAAAGAGACTAAAGACACCAAAATTTCGATTGAAAAATTCAGAAGACTCGTCAAAAAGAATGACCTGAAAATTTTTCAAGAAGATTTTTACCTGATTAACCCAATGTACGAGGCCAAATTTGGATTAAAGCCAAGAAAACAACTTGGGTTCATTAAAGTCATTCCGTATTTTAGAAATCATCTAACTACGACAATGGACTGCTTAGTTATTGATGAAAACAACGCTAAACCAGAAGCATAGAAGAATCAATAGAATTCGATCTAATTACTTAAACCCTTTTAAAGTCAACCTTCAGAATTTCAAAAATGATATTTGAAGCATTGCCTTCATCAATCAATCCTTCTGCGAGATTAAAACCATTTCGTTCCAATAAGTTTTTTGATGCTGTATTTTCGCCATGTGTATAAGCCGTTACTTTATCAAGTTTAATTTCTTTAAACCCATAAGTCAGAACGCTATTCATTGCATCGCCCATTATTCCTTTCCCTTGAAAATCAGGATTCAGATCATATCCGACCTCGCCTGTTTTACGGTCTTCAGAAATGTTCCACAAACAAATTGTACCAACAACTTTCGAATTATCAAGAACAGTAATCACCCATGAAACGGATGAACCTTCTTCAATTCCAGTATCTAGTTTCTCAATGTGCTTCAATGCATCTTCCTTTGTCTTGGTTTTCCTGTGTTCAGGTCTTTTGATGTATTTATTGATTTGTTCATCTGATCGTAAATACAGAATGACATCACAGTCTGACTTAAGAACTCTTCTTAGTTTGAGTCGTTCTGTTCTAAGTTCTGGAAATGGAAGGAAGTTCATTGTAAATTATTCGTGTTAAACATTAATGAATTGGCATGTACTCAGACTAATTACTTTTCCTAAAGAAACGATAAATAAGAAACCCTCCCACTGACAATAATATTATACCTACACGTTTACCCCAGATATAATTAAAAACCAACTTAATAAATGCCTTCCGTCCCTCTGCTTTAACCGAATCAAATAAATCCGGTTGTGAGACCATCATTACTCCTATGGCTATTAAGGCGCCAATATGTAGCCAAGGTCGAATGTACTTTAAATAAAAATCCATTTAATTAATCGAAGGCCTTGTGAGAGTTTTCGCTCATTTCAAGCAATTGCTCATATTGTTCTGGCGTAAGGTCTGAGTGGAAGAATCCGATTGGATTAATTTTTACTCCGTCTTTTACAACTTCATAATGCAAGTGCGGTCCAGTTGATTTACCTGTTGAACCAATCAATCCGATCAATTCACCACGTTTCAATTTTTGACCTTTCTTTACTTCGAATTTACTCAAGTGAGCATATCGGGTTTTATAACCAAACCCGTGATTAACAATGATGCTTTTTCCATAGCCCCAACGCTTGTTCTCAATTTCTTCTACATATCCATCACCTGTCACATATATCTCAGTCCCTCTATCGGCAGTGAAATCAATTCCAGTATGCATATGACGCGTTCTGTAATGCGGATCTATTCTCCATCCAAAACCTGAAATTCCCCGTTTCAATTCTGAATTACGTACAGGCTGAATTGCAGGAATATGAGATAACATTTTCTCTTTTTCCTTCGCTAAATTCATCAATTCAGTAAATGACATGCTTTGAGCATTCAATCTACGTTCCAACCTGTCAATTTCAGTCTTCGTTGATATCAACAATTTCGAATTTGGAAGTTTCGCCAAGTAAGCATACTTATCACTTCCTCCTACTCCCATCATTCTTAATTCTTCAGGGAATTCTTTAGCATGTAGGGCAGAGCGGTACAAATCTTCATCTCTTCCTTGAACAGCGTCCAATGCATTATTAAAAAGCACAAGATCTTCTCTAATAACCTCTAATTCTTTCTTGTATCGATCAATTTCGGATTGTTGCTCCTTCTCTCTTGGTGAATCAATATTTTGTGTAAAAATGAAGGCGATCAGCAAACCCACAACGACATTTGGAGCCAACCAAAGTAAAATTCTGAAAATTTTTCTTCCAGTACTAATTTTGACTTCCTCGTAGGATAAAGTATTAGGATTGTATTTAAAATGTTGCTTAGCCACGGCGTAAAATTACGTAGAATTCAATGAAATCACTGTTAACAAAGATTAAAACCATTTTCCAGCATATCATTGAATTGACTATTTTTGATTCTACCATAAGTAACAATGAGATATTCAATACTTTACTTACTACTTATAGTCTCTTCAAATTTATTTTCTCAATGCAATGGGAATCAAGATCTATGCTCTAAACGCTACAATGAAGTTGCATACTTAACAACACACAATGCTTTCAACGCCCAGTCTCAAGGGTATACGTTTCCGAATCAAAACAATGGATTAACGCAGCAATTAAATGATGGAGTTCGGGGTTTCATGCTCGATGTGTATTCATTATCTGGAATTCCATCCGTTTATCATGGAACAAGCATTTTTGGAAATGAACCGTTAAGTAGCAACCTTAACGAGATCAAAGACTTTCTCGATTCTAATCCCAACGAAATTGTTACGATCATTTTTGAGTGCTACGTTTCTGCAAATGTCATTGAAAGCGAATTTGACGATGCTGGATTGCTAAACTATCTTTACACAAAACCATCTGGTGGAGACTGGGATTACCTCCAAGACATGATTAATAATAATAAGCGTCTTGTTATTCTAACTGATGATGACGATGTATCTGCAGGTCAAGAATGGTATCATTATGCTTGGGACCATTGCGTTGAAACACATTACACGGTCAACAATGTCAATGATTTTTACAATGACTTTAATCGCGGGGATTCGATTAACGATCTTTTTATATTTAACCACTTCGTTACAGATCCTATACTCGGAATAGGAATGACTCGTGCCGCGGTTGTAGTCAATGAATACAGTTTCTTAATACCAGGAATTCAGCAACACTTCAGCGAAAAATTAAAGTTCCCTAACTTCATAACTCTTGACTTCTATGACCTTGGTTAAGGTAAAGTTGTTGTAGATTCTTTGAATTCTTCAACATTCGTTGGAATTAAGGAATTTAATATTCGGAACATTAAACTTTTCCCGAATCCAAGTAACGACTTCACAACAATCACCAACCTTCATGTATCGGCGAATTACTCGATTTTTATTTTCAATTCAATCGGGACCCTTGAAACAATAATCACTACAGAATTTAAATCCGAAATTAAATTGAACCTATCTTCGATATCTCCCGGTATTTACACGGTTCAAATCAGCGATAATTCAGATCAAATCTATTATCAACGATTGATCGTCAATTAATCCTTTCTGCTTTGCTATGTATTGATAAAAGATAGCGTTATCTTCGGCAATTGAATCTTCAAAACATCGATTATGAACATTTTATTTGAATTATCTAACAATGTAGAAAAACTTCCGACTTGGATCACCAAATGGGCTCCAGACTGGTCAATGGAGAAATGGGGACAGAACTCTATTATGAGTCTCATGATGTCTCTATTAATTGTTATTAGTGCAATCATTATTGGTAAAGTTGTATATTGGGCAATTGGTAAATTCGTTAAAAAACTTGCAGCCAAAACTAAAACAGGCCTCGATGATATTCTAGTTGATAAGCTAGAAGAGCCAGTTGTGTACGGAATTGTAATTGTCGGATTCTTTTGGGGGTTTAACCGTTTGAATTTTACTGAAAGTGTTGACAATATCTTTGCTAGTATTTTCATGATTATCTTCATTTTGAACGTTACCTGGTTAATTGTACGGGTATTGGACTCAATGATCGAGGAGTACGTTGTTCCTATCGTTGAAAAATCGGAGAGTGATTTAGATGATCAATTGCTTCCAATTATGCGTAAAGTTATGAAGGGAGTTCTCTGGGCTTTCGGATTTATAATTGCCTTAAGCAACTCTGGATTCGATGTCGGCGCTCTAATTGCGGGACTTGGAATAGGTGGTCTGGCCTTGGCTTTAGCTGCTCAGGACACGGTGAAAAATATCTTCGGTGGAATTATGGTTTTCATTGACAAACCTTTCAAAATGAAAGAAAGAATCAAAGTGAATGGAATGGACGGTTTTGTTGAAGACATTGGTATAAGAAGTACTCGATTGAGAACATTAGAAGGAAGGTTAATTACTATTCCCAATGGCCAATTCAGTGATAATTCGGTCGAAAACGTTACAAACGAACCGACAAGAAAAGTAGTAGTAAACCTTGGTTTAACATACGAAACAGATCCGGATAATATGACACAAGCAATGGATATCTTAAAAGACATTGTTGCTAAAAATTCAAAATTGACCGGCGATGTATTGGTTTCTTTCAATAGCTGGGGAGATTTTTCGATGGGAATATTGTTCATCTACTATATCAAAAGCGGGAGTGATATTCTTGACGCTCAGACTGAAGTAAACATGGAAATATTACGTCAATTCAACGCAGCAGGATTAGACTTCGCATACCCTACTCAAATGCAATACAACAAGGACTTGAAGTAATCTTTTCAATTAAGAAATTTAGAATAACAATACAAGCAGGTAAGAAATGACAGTTGCTGAAATCCGAAAAGTATTTTTTGATTATTTCGAATCAAAAGGTCATAAGATTGTGCCGAGCGCACCAATGGTAGTTAAAAATGACCCGACGTTGATGTTTATTAATGCCGGAATGAATCAATTCAAGGATTATTTTCTTGGAAACGCTGTACCAAAAAACCCGCGTCTCGCCAATTCGCAAAAATGTTTGCGTGTTTCTGGAAAGCACAATGACTTGGAAGAAGTCGGTGTTGACACCTATCATCATACAATGTTCGAGATGCTTGGAAACTGGTCATTCGGTGATTATTTCAAAGAAGAAGCTATTGGATGGGCTTGGGATCTATTGACAAATGTTTACAAAGTACCTGTTGATAGAATATACGTTACTGTATTCGAAGGAGACGAGCAAGACGGAGTTCCAGTAGACCAAGAAAGTATTGATATTTGGAAAAAATACATCGCGGCTGACAGAATTATTTTGGCTGATAAAAAAGATAATTTCTGGGAAATGGGTGACATTGGTCCTTGTGGTCCTTGTTCAGAAATCCATTTTGATTTAAGATCGGATGACGATCGTTCTAAGTTGGACGGCAAGACATTGGTGAATGAAGATCATCCTCAGGTGATTGAGATATGGAACAACGTTTTCATGCAATACAACCGCAAAGCAAACGGAGATTTAGAACCGCTTCCAGAAACGCATGTTGATACTGGAATGGGACTAGAACGTCTTGCAATGGCACTTCAAGGAAAACAATCGAACTACGATTCAGACTTGTTTCAAACACTAATTCAACACATGGAAAAGGTTTCTGGAGTTGAATACGGAAAGAATGAAGAAACAGACATCGCACTTCGTGTAATTGCAGATCACGTTAGAGCAATTGCATTTTCTATTGCAGACGGTCAATTACCATCAAACACAGGAGCGGGATATGTTATCCGTAGAATATTGCGTCGCGCTGTTCGATACGGATACCAAACATTAGATTTAAAAGAATCGTTCTTATCTGATTTATCAGTTGTTCTTACAGAGCTGATGGGAGAATCGTTTATTGAATTGAAGCAACAACAAGGCTTGATTCAAAAGGTGATTAAAGAAGAGGAAATTAGTTTCTTTAGAACATTGGAGCAAGGCCTTAGAAGAATGGATCTTGTAATTGAGAAAACGAAGTTGGCAAATCAGTCAATAATTGAAGGGTTCATCGTATTTGAATTGTTAGATACTTATGGCTTCCCTGTTGATTTAACGTCATTGATTGCAAGAGAAAATGATCTTGAAATTGACGAAAAAGGGTTTGAAGAAGAGCTTGAAAAACAAAAAACTAGATCTCGAGCTGCAACTGCAATCGCAACGGATGATTGGATTGAAATTCGAGAAGATAATATTGAAGAGTTTGTAGGTTACGACCTTCTTTCGACACACGTTAAGATTGTAAAATACCGCAAGGTATCTCAGAAGAAAAAAGAATTCTTTCAAGTGGTTTTCAACTTAACTCCTTTCTACCCTGAAGGTGGTGGACAAGTTGGTGACACAGGTTACATTGAGGATGAAGGAAAGAAGTATTCAATTTTCGATACGAAGAAAGAAAACGGTCTGATCATTCATTTGATGACCGAAATGCCAAGTGATCTTGATGCGACATTTGACGGTGTTGTTGGCAAGCAAAAACGATTGGCTTCAGCAAACAATCACTCTGCGACACATTTATTGCATCACGCACTAAGAACAGTATTAGGAGATCACGTTGAACAAAAAGGTTCACTGGTAAACTCAGATTATTTGCGTTTTGACTTCTCTCACTTTTCTAAAGTAACGGATGAGGAGTTGGCTCAAGTACAGGAGATTATTTCTGCAAATATTCATGCAAACATCAAGCTTGTAGAGAAAAGAAATACGCCAATGGAAATTGCTCAAGAAATGGGAGCGATGGCTTTATTTGGAGAAAAATATGGTGATACAGTTCGTGTTATCAAGTTTGGTGATTCTGTTGAATTGTGTGGAGGAATACACGTTCAAGCTACTGGTGAAATAGGATTGTTTATCATAACTATGGAAACTGCAGTTGCTGCTGGTGTACGTCGTATTGAGGCAATTACATCAACGAAAGCGGAACAGTTCTATGCAAACAAAGCGACAATTTTGGATGAGGTTTGTTCTAGCCTTAAAGGCCCAAAGGATATCTTAAAAGCAGTGAACGACTTGATCGCGAAGAACGCCACTTTGACAAAAGAACTTCAACAGTTTCAAAAGGAAAAAGCGAAAGCGATGAAGCTTCATCTAAAGACGCACATTACTGAATATAACGGTGTGAATCTTTTGGATCAGATAATAGATATGGATGGTGAGTCTATCAAGGACATACTGTTCCAATTGAGAGGTGAGGTTGATGACTTTGTTGGTATACTTGGCGGGAAAAATGACGGAAAATGCTCGTTAAGTATTATCGCTTCTGATAACATCGTTGCATCTAAAGACTTTAATGCGGGTAAGATAATTCGTGAAGTTTCTAAGCACATTCAAGGTGGCGGAGGTGGACAACCCTTCTTTGCAATGGCTGGCGGAAAAAATGC
>JABSPC010000477.1 GCA_013215515.1 Crocinitomicaceae bacterium | reverse complement strand
TGCAATTCACGAATGCTTTTTTAGATCCAGATGTCGTTTCTGAAATCAGAGGATTGTTAGATGGAAAAATTAAATTAACCGGGTCTCTAAAAACGCCGTTATTAGAAGGCAGCGTCGAATTATTAGGTGGAAGTGCATACTTAGACATTCTTGGTATACACTTGGGAATTGAGGGGCCAATACACATTGACGAATATGGCTTCTACATGAATGGCATACCTGTTTTCGATGAAGATGGAAATTCTGGAAGCTTAGTTGGTGCAGTGTTCCACGACAATTTCTATGACTTCAATTTTGATTTACAATTCGACCTTGAATCTGAAAAAACAACCGACGGATCTACTGCTATTGGGGAGTCCAATAAATTCCTTGTAATGGATTTGCCTTACAGTCATGATGGGCTTTATTATGGAAAAGGATACGTTACTGGAATAGCCAATATTTTTGGGTACACCGACAATCTTGAAATTACCGTAGATTTTAAAACAGTGAAAGGAACTACCGTTAATATTCCAATGTACGGTGTTGGAGAAATTGAAGATGAAACCTTCATAACCTTCGTTGATTATCATTCTCATATTGATTCCATAATAACGATCCCTAAATTTGACTTGGCAGGGGTTGTTATCGACTTGAACTTTAACGTCACTGAGGATGCTGAAATCAATATCATTTTCAATGAGGAACTTGGCGACGTCATTAATGCCAGAGGAACAGGGGACATTGCAATCACACTTGATGACGTTGGAGATGTTAGAATGGAAGGAGTTTATACGGTCAGTAATGGAGCATACAATTTCGCTCTTGATCCAATTAACTCTAAATCTATTGCTCTTAAACAGAAATTTATAATTGTTCCCGGCGGAAGTATTAGCTGGATTGGTGATCCATATGACGCAGAACTCAACCTGAGAACTTATTACACATTGAATGCGAACTTATCCCAAATAAGTAACGGCGACATAGCATCAGGGAAAGGAGCCCACCAACGAATCCTTTCTTATCTTGAATTATCCGGAACGATGCTTAGTCCATCTATTGGGTTTGACATCCAAGCTCCAGATGCAGATGAAATTGGCCGATCATTAATCAATAGAATCACAAGTAATCCAGATGAGTTGAATCGACAATTCTTCTTCTTGATGCTAACACGTCGTTTCCAACCTATTGATGCGGGAAACTCAGGCGGAAATGGTAGTGCAGCATTAGACCTACTTGCCAATCAAATCAATATTTTACTTGCTTCCGTTTCCTCTGAATATAATCTTAACTTCGATTTTGACCAAGATCAGATAACGGGCGATAACAAATTAGAATTTGGCGTGTCAAAAGGATTCTTGGACGATCGACTTATTCTTTCGGGAAGTTTTGGAGTAGAGAAATATGGAGAAAACGCAGGTGTCGTTGACGGCAACGGTGATAAAATTAACCAAGAACTTATTGGCGATGTAAGATTGGAATACCTGCTCAATGAAAGCGGAACGTTTAGGGTCAATATTTTCAATGAATCCACAGACAAAACTATAATTACAGAAGGAGATCTAGGGGAGTTTACGCAAGGTGCCGGTTTAAATTACAGAGAAGACTTTAATACTTTTAAGGATTTCAAACTGATCCAATACATCTTCGATATTTTTAGAAGGAAAGACAAGAAAAAGTATTTAGACCGAAGAAATAAACAACAACGTGCTATTCCAGAGAACGTTGGAACGAAAGAAGAAAACGATCCTGTTCCTGTTCAAGATGAGGACTAATCTACTCTACCCTTTTCAATAAATTTGATAACTTCGCAACGTATACAACACGTTGAATTTTTCAATTAATTGAAGTCTATGAAAAAGGTCTTAATTGCAAACAGAGGAGAAATAGCAAGACGAATTATCCGTACACTTAAAAAAATGGATATTGCCAGTGTCGCTATTTATTCTGATGCTGATCGAAATGCGCCACACGTACTTGAAGCTGATGAAGCTGTTTACGTCGGAGAAAGCCCTTCTGCTGAAAGTTATTTGAAAGAAGATGTTATTCTTAACTTTTGTAAAGAACTAAACGTTGATGGAGTTCATCCCGGATACGGTTTCCTATCAGAAAATGGGGGATTTGCAAAAAAGGTAACAGATGCAGGAATGACATTCATCGGACCATCTCCAGAAGCAATGAAAGTAATGGGAGATAAGTTGTCTGCTAAACGAGCCGTTAAAGAATTCGGTGTGCCATTGGTTCCTGGAATCGACAAGGCAATTGACACCGTAGAAGAAGCAATAGAAATTGCCAATAAAATTGGATATCCCGTATTGATAAAAGCTACTGCTGGTGGTGGTGGAAAAGGAATGCGTTTGGTTGAAGAGCCAGAAATGCTCGAAGAACAAATGAGATTGGCTCAGAATGAAGCACGATCTTCGTTTGGTAATGACGAATGTTTCATTGAAAAGTTCGTATCAAAACCACGTCACATTGAAATTCAAGATTTTTCGGATAGAGCAGGAAATTCGGTTTACCTTTTCGAAAGAGAATGTTCCATTCAAAGACGTCACCAAAAAGTGATTGAAGAAGCTCCTTCTGCTCTATTGACTCCAGAGTTGAGAAAGGAAATGGGAGAAGCTGCGATCAAAGTTTGTGATGCATGTAACTACGAAGGTGCTGGAACAGTTGAGTTTTTAGTGGATGGAGATATGAAATTCTATTTCCTTGAAATGAATACTAGATTACAAGTTGAGCATCCTGTAACGGAAGAAATTACAGGACTTGATCTTGTAGAATGGCAAATCCGTGTTGCTCGAGGAGAAGATCTTCCTAAAAAGCAAGATGAACTGAAAATCCACGGACATGCAATTGAAGTTCGCGTTTACGCAGAAGATACATTGAATGGTTTCACACCGGACATTGGTAGCCTCGAAAGATATAGAGTTCCTTCAGGAGAAAGCGTTCGTGTTGATGATGCATTCTTAGAAGGAATGGATATTCCAATCTATTACGATCCAATGATTGCAAAGCTTGTCGTTTGGGGAAAGAATAGAAACAGTGCGATAAAAAGAACTTTGAAAGCGATTGATGAATATCAGATTTCAGGCTTGAAAACTACTTTGGATTTCGGTAAATACGTTTTGAAGCATGATGCTTTTGTGAGCGGCGATTTCGACACTAATTTTGTTCGAACCTATTTCGAAGATCCTAAAGTAATGCATGAAGCTATGGAAGAAGAAGAGGAAGCATTGGTTCATGGAATTAATCAAATCTGGGATTCTATCAAAGAAAGATATTGCAAAGAATTCGCATCTAGACAAATTACGAGCAGCTGGAAAACGGCTCGTTCGTAATTTATTTCTGACTTAGACTTTAAACAATGAAAAGACTGAACTCACTATTAGTCATCCACCTAACACTGACGTTTCACAGTTGAAAGTTTAATATTACCTGCATAAATACTGTTATTGCAATCTTTTACAGGCAACCTATTCTCATCTCTTTACATCTCTTTAATGTAAAGACTAATTTAAATGAGAAGAACTACCGCAGCCCTTTTTTGCATTCTAAGCCTATGCAGTTTTGGTCAGAATTCTGACACTACATTAATTAAGCATTCCCTTGATGGAAACTTGGTTTCTTTTGACTTTAAATCGAAGAACTTAATCAATGAGTTCAATGAAGCGAAATGGGAAAACCGATATAAAATACTCTACAAAGACCTCATAGAATTTGAATTAGATCCGGAGTCGCAAATGGTTCATTTTGTTCTAGCCATTGAGTGGGATTCAAAAACGGTTGATGCAATCGCAAAACAACTACATGTGATGCCTTACAAATTAGTAGACTAAAATTTACCTTCAACAATACGTCAATGAGATCTCTCTTAATATTTTCAATCATAGCATTTACTCTTTCATTCTCCAGTCAGAGTCAATGCAATACTAACGTTACCATTTGCACACCTGGTGTCGCAGGTCCTTTTAATTTTGGAGTTGGTTCTGCTAATCCTTCATCATGTTTAGATTATATGAATGGCTCAGCTGCTTCCGCTTATGGATATATCGTTTTATATATTACCCAAAGTGGCCCCTTAAACTTATTGATTGATGGCGATTTAACCATAGGATGCTTGGACGTTGCGATTTTCGATGTTACCGGTCAAGCAGATCCATGTGCATCACTAGGACTAGGAACTGAAATTGGTTGTAATTATGCCAGCGCTTGTGACGGTTGTAATGAATTCGGATCGAACTTTCCATGCCTATCAGAAGTGCCCGCACCAATGGTTAGCACAGGTGATGTCTTAATGATTCTTGTAGAAGATTGGGACGGTACAATGACGAATTTCACCCTTGAATTAAGCAATGCTCCTGGGAGTGCAGAAACAGGCCCACCTCCAGCAACAATCAATTTATCAGGTCCGCACTGTACTACTGATGCGCCAATTCAAATAACAGCTGCCACCATGGGCGGAACTTGGACAGGCCCTGGTATTTCTGCAAGTGGTCTATTTGACCCAGCGATAGCAGGTGTTGGAAACCACGTAATTGATTACTCTGTAGGAACTGCTCCATGTGACGCTACCGATCAAACTATAATAATAGTCGAAAACTGCGATTGCTCAATCGATGCAATTGATGCTACACCAACTCTTTGTAGTGTAGTTGACAATACCTTTAGTGTGAGTGGAACAATTCAGTTCACATTACCTCCAGTGGCAGGCAACTTAATCGTTGAAGACTGCAATGGTAATCAAGCTACTTATCCCGCACCTTTTGTTTCACCT
>JABSPC010000476.1 GCA_013215515.1 Crocinitomicaceae bacterium | reverse complement strand
TGTTACCTTTAAACTTCGAAAATTCTATTGTTTCGAACTGGACAAACTAAATTTTCAAACACGAATTGCTTCAAATTATTAATTTATCGTCTGTATCTCGTTGCTTTGTTGTTGCTGGTGAATATGTCGAAACCGTTCGAATGATCAAGCAGTAATTCAAATTATACACTGGTAATAGCACGCTTTGTAATTATTGCAAGGTTCTGAACAGTATTCGTAGGTAAACTTTTCAATATTTGAACCGTAACACTACCTGGTTTAAGAGTCCCATGCTTAACATTCCAGATTTTACCTGTTCCCGTAATTTTGACAGGGAGAATATCAACTTCGGATTTTGCAGCAAGAATAAACGCCCCTTTTTTGAAGTCTCCGATTTCACCCGTTTTACTTCTAGTTCCTTCTGGAAAGATTAAAATGCTTTTCCCTTCTTTAATGAACTTTCCTGCAGAATTTAGGCTTTCGATAGTTTTACGTTTATTTTTATTATCAATGAAAAACATTCCTGTTAGCATCATGTACCATCCTAAAAAAGGGACCCTTTTGAGTTGCTTTTTTCCTACGAAATAGAGGTTAAATGGCAACGTTTTAAATAACAATGGAATATCTAGATATGAAAGGTGGTTAGACGCTACGACATAAGTTTTCGTTGAATCAATATTGTCTAAACCATCCGTTGTAATTGATCTTACGCCGGCAAGTTTTAAAATCCCTGGGGCCCAAAATGTTCTTGCCATTCTTAATGGGATAGATCTATTTAGTAAAATAAGCATTAAGACTAGGCTCAGGCTAATGCAAACGATCGTCCATGTTATCATGAATAAATAACGAAAGAATGAGATCATTCGGTAGACGATATAGATTTTTGTTTTACTTCTTCAAGACTTCTTGCATCTCTAAAGTTTTTAGGTATAGGTCTAAGGTCCCATATCAATCCAACCCATGACATCATTTTTAATATATAATAGGTACAATCTATTTCCCACCAATAGAACCCCTGTCTCACACTTGATTGATAATAGTGATGATTGTTATGCCATCCTTCTCCCATTGTAATCAGAGCGAGAAAAAAGTTGTTTCTAGATTCGTCATCGCTCTTATAGCGTTTCGAACCAATCATGTGGGTTAAAGAGTTAATTGTAAAAGTTCCATGAAATAGAATTACTGTACTTGTAAAGAACCCAACCACCAAGCTCGACCAGCCGTGTTCCATTATTCCAGAAACACTTCCCGCGTTCAAATAACCACCTACAACGAACACCACGATCATTAAGAAAAGCGGAGGAATTAGATGTGCCTTGTTCAACCAAACAAGTTCAGGATACTTTGAGAAGTCCTTTATTTTCTCATAATGTGTTTTCTTGAAATCAGGACCGAGAATCCACCCGATATGTGAGTACCAAAAACCGTAGATTTTGTTTGAATGAGGATCTGGGGGAGTGTCACTGTGTGTATGATGCTTACGATGTGATGATGCCCACCACAATACTCCTTTTTGTAAAGATGTTTGAGCAAAAAAGGCAATCATAAATTGAAAAACCCGTGACGTTTTGTAAGTCTTGTGTGCAAAGTAACGGTGGTATCCCCCTGTGACGAAAAACATTCTGCCAAAATAGAGGATTAGGCAGATCATCCAATCAACGAAAGTTCCGCCTGTTAGAAAAATTAGGAAAGGGGTGAGATGTATTAAAACGAATCCAATTTCACTTTTCCAATGGACTTTACTTCTTATTTCTTTCTCCATTAACCTATAATTAAGGGTACAAAGATACGTGATTTAGTAATCGAAATCTCTTTTATCTCTTTTCCAAGGGATAGAAAGTCTATTTGATGGTTATATAATGATGATTTTTAGTTAAGTATCATAAAATTGATTCCAAATACTCACGTTCCCGATTATTCTTTAATACGCTTAAATAAGCTGATCCTATTATTGCTCCGTCTACTGATTCTTGGATTTTAATCACATCTTCCTTTGTCTTGATTCCAAAACCAACAAATAATGGAGTGTCTTTGCAAAGTGTTTTGATTCTTTGATAAGACTCAGTATGATCTGGAATTTTATAATTCGAACCCGTTGTAGAATTAGATGAAACAAGATATACAAAGCTGTTTTTACAAATCTCAGCTATCCGCTCTACTCGTTTTTGTTCGGTCAAAGGAGTTATGAGAAAAGAAGGGTGAACTTCAAACTCTTTAAATGATTTAATATAGAAGTGCTCGTAAATTTCGAGGCTCATATCTGGCACTATTACACTTGTAATTCCAGTAGATTGGCAATCCTTCAGGAACCGTTCCACTCCGTATTTTAGAATAGGATTGAAATAACCCATTAGAACTATTGGCAATTTAAATTCAATTTGTTTCAATTGCTCAAAAAGAAGTCCCAAGTTCATGCCATTTTCCAATGCAATTGAACTTGACTCCTGAATTGTTGGACCATCAGCCATTGGGTCCGAAAATGGAATTCCAATTTCAATAAAATCTACCTCAGACCTTTCTAGAAATGGAATTTGTTCTTTCAAACTATCCAGTTTTGGGTAGCCTGCAGTTACAAAAATGCTGAGTTGTTTTGAGTCTTTAATAAAAGGGTTCATGCTAAATGTATTGCAGATAAGTGATCATGTCTTTGTCTCCTCGTCCGGATAGGTTGACAACGATAACATCCTCTGGAAGAACGTCTATTTTCTCTAATGCCGCTAGTGCATGTGCGCTTTCAAGTGCTGGTATTATACCTTCAGATCGAGTGAGTTCCTTTGCCGCGATTAGAGCTTCGTCATCCGTAATTGTAACGCTCTTCGTTCTACCCGATTGAATTGAATGCGCATGCAATGGCCCGATGCCTGGGTAGTCTAATCCTGCTGAAATTGAATAAGGCTCAATTACTTGTCCAAATTCATCTTGCATCAAAAGTGTCATGCTTCCGTGTAAAACACCAATGGATCCAAGAACTGAACTGGCAGCAGATCTTCCGCTTTCCAACCCTTTTCCAGATGCTTCGACAGCAATTAATTCAACCTTCTCAGATTCATAAAAATGATAAAAGGCCCCAGCCGCGTTACTCCCTCCTCCGACGCAGGCAACGACTTTTGTTGGGTTTTCCTTTCCTGTT
>JABSPC010000475.1 GCA_013215515.1 Crocinitomicaceae bacterium | reverse complement strand
GAATGGAACGATGTTGACGATGGAAACACGTTATACTACCTAATCGAATATCCAAACACAACTGGTATGATTGGACCTTGTTTGGACTTCCAAGAACTGAATATCTTTCCAAACCCAGTTCAAGATAAATTGTATGTAAAGAACGAAACAAATGGAGAGCCTTTTAATGAACTTACCATTATTGAAGCCACTGGTAAAATTGTAAAATCAATTGATGTTACAATGATTGTCGAACCTGTTATAGATGTCTCTGATTTAAACCAAGGTGTTTACTTCTTAAATGTTGCATTTGCAGACGGGACTACTGTTCAAAAGAAATTTGTGAAATAACCTCTTTCCCCATACTTAATGGAAGCTGAACAGAAGTGGTATCAAAAATCAGAGTGGATTTATGTATTAGTTCTGCTATTCTGGCCTATAGGCCTATACCTTTTGTGGACCAACAAGGAGATTCCTAAAATGAACAAGCTAATTATGACAGGTAATTGGGGTGGTAATGCAAGCTCACCTGTGTAAAGATATATTTAGACTAACAGAAGGATTACTGAATAAAACATAGCACAATAAGTAAAGAATCATTTCCATGAAACCAATCGAACTTAACGGGGAACAAATAATAGCTACAATTGATCGCTTAGAAAAGCGAATTGGAGATCGATTCCCAGATTCTGGACTGCGGAATATTTGCAATGAATTTCTGAATTTTGCGAAACAAAGCAAGAAGAACATTCAGTGGATCGGCGCACCCAATATCCCGCTACGGTTCTTGTGTTCTTTCATTATTCTTATCGGCTTAGGCGGATTGTTTTACAGTATTTCATTCGTTGATTTGAAAGTGCAAAATACGACCTTAGAAACCGTTGTTACCATATCGGAAGCCGTGTTCAATGATATACTACTGCTTGGTGCTTCGGTATTCTTCCTAGTAACCATGGAAACAAGATTGAAGCGTAAACGAGCATTAAAAGCCCTGAATCAACTCAGAGTTGCGGCGCACGTTATAGACATGTATCAACTAACCAAAGACCCCATGACCATACAGTCAAAGGAAGAAGCTACGCCCAATTCACCTTCGAGAACGATGTCACGGTTTGAACTTCAGCGCTATTTAGATTACTGTTCTGAATGTACCGCGCTAATTGCAAAAATAGCCGCTTTATATTCTCAAAGTTTTCCCGACGAAGTTGTGGTTCGATCCGTGAATGAAATTGAAGTTCTTAGTACTGGATTAAGTAGAAAAATCTGGCAAAAAATTGTCATCCTGGATAATCTCGAAAACTCAGAAATAAAGCGCCATGAAATTCATTAAAGTTTTTTTTTAAATGGGTGCTGATTATTGCATTCTTCCCTCTGTCATTACTATTAGTAGCTTGGTGCCGACAGAAATATTAAATCAAATCTTCCGATTTAACCACGTCCACACCTATTTCCAATAGGGCTTCTCCAAGATCTGGATTCGCAAATACGGATCGCGTAGCATCCATAATAAAATTGACGTTATAATTGAGCTCCTTGCCATCAAGAGCTGTCCAGTAAACACAGAAATCTCCGGGTAACCCTACAACGTATAAATCAGTGATCGTGTTCTCTTTCAATAAGGCGTCAAGCTCTGTCTGAGAATCTCGACTGTTATCTTTAAATGCCGAATAACTATCCACTGTTCGATCGAGCCCCTTTCTTACTACCTCTTCAAACAATTCACTCTTAATTTCTGAATGAAACTCAGCACCATGACTTCCTTGGATACAATGATTTGGTCACATATGTTGGCCGGAACCATCTACCATTTTTAAGGTGTCATTCACTTCCATTCCTGGGTTGTTCGCAGCAAAAGCCATATGGTCTTCAGGATGCCAATCTTGAGACCCTACAATCAGGCCCCATTCCAATTCCATTAATGCATTTATAGTTCCTATAATTTCATTTCCACCAGGCACAGAGAATGATCCATTATCCATAAAGTCGTTCTGCATGTCAATTACTATCAGTGCTTTTCTCCCTTGAATCATAATCCAAATGTTTGCATTAAAATTAAACAACACCAACCTCAATATCAATACGCATATGTGCTTGAAATTCAAGCGAATTCTTGCAACATTTACCTGAATAGAAAAATTCTATCTATTAAAGTAAATCTGGAAACCAATTTTAAACCCGAAATCGCTATAGATATAACTTTTACCGCTAAAGGTTGCGTTGTAATAAAAAGCAGGCTCCAATGCGATATTATCGTTTAGAAAAGCCGCATATCCCAATTCAAAATCGATTATCGATCCTGTAGAAGAAATATCTCCGGCCTTGGAATATGAAAATCCGTATCCACCCTGTGCGTAAAAATTATTAACATAATATCTTACAAACGGCGAAACAGAAAAATTACTTCTAACATCTTTAATGGAGTACATTCTGAACCAACCACCGACTAAGAAGTTATCTGCTACTGCAATTCCGAATTGAGGTTGAATTGATAAACTTGTTGAACCCGAGATCCCATTTGGATATGCTCTATGATTAAAACTGGCAGACCCACCAGCAACCATTGTTCCTGAGTTGATTTGTGCGTTGGAGGT
>JABSPC010000474.1 GCA_013215515.1 Crocinitomicaceae bacterium | reverse complement strand
CTTTTTTTGCGCCTTTACTTTTCTCCATGATCCAATAAGACAAGTACCGAGAACTCATCATCGTCTGTTGTTGCATGAGGGCAGAGGTATAGTCTTTTGTTCTGTGGGCACTCAAGTTATCGATTGTCGTTTCCAAGACCTCGTTCAACTTTGGTAAATGATTATCCGAGTTAAATGATTCAGAAATGATGTTAAAGCCGATTTTCTGCGCCTCAGACCACTTTTCATTGTCATTGTATAATTCTGTCGCTGCACGAACAAATGAATCAGTAGAATCAACTACAGCACCATTCCATTCAGAGCCAGTTTGAATTCCTTCTGCACCAATTGAAGTTGTAACGCTTGGCGTTCCGCACGACATTGCTTCCAATAGTTTTCCTTTAATTCCTGCACCAAATCGCAAAGGTGCTAAACTTACTCTGGATTTCAATGTAACTTCTATGGCATCATCAACGCGACCATGGATAAGGAAGCCATCATTAGGAGCATTAAATTCTGATATCATTTGAGTAGGATACGCTCCATAAATATTGAGTTTTGCTTCTGAGATTCCTTTACGAATTAGCGGCCAGATTTCGTTTTTTAAATACTTGACTGCATCAACGTTCGGCTCGTGAAGGAAGTTTCCGATAAACATGAAATCCGATCGTTCTTCAAAAGAGGGAAGGGATTCTGTTTCTTTTTCAACGAAAATTGGTAAGTAATGCAGTAAATGTTGAGGAACTTGAAACGTTTCCGTCAAGAGATTCATTTCAACGGATGAAATTATCAATGATAGATCTGATCTGTAAATTGCGGAAATTTCTCTACTTGTATTGGAAGTGTGCATTTCAGATTGCTTACTCAAATCTATTGTTATTCCTTTCTTAAAAGCTGTGTGGCGCACATCTCTAAGGAAATGCATGTCTTCTGTATTTAAAACGCGTAAGGCATCCGGACAACGTTCCATTACGCGCCAGCCGAATTGTTCTTCCGTCATGAACCGATCAAAGACTACAATACTCGGGTTGAGGTCTATAATAAAATCATTGAAGGAATCAGAATTCAATTCAATTGCAGCTGCTTTAATATCCAATTCTTCTAAATCAACTTGATGTTGAGATGGGTGAGCTGTACACGCAAACGTAAGTTTTGCATCCTTGCTTTTAAAGAACATTAAAAGTTGCATCATTCGGGTTCCGGCAGCGGATGAATTCGGCTCTGGCCAGACCTTTCCAATTACAAGAATGTTGTCATATACGTTCATAGAACAAAAGTAACTTACTTTTTGATTTCATTGCTTGACACTTCCTCGCAGTGAAATAATCCGTTCACAAACATATTTTTATTGATCAGCCGAATGCTTCCAAATCTCAATCAAATATTCAGCTACATCTTTGGGGGAATTCAATAAGGTCTCTTACATATTACAAAAGTCAGCTCTTAACTTTAGAAGCTGACTTTTTCGGGCTTAGCTGTAGACTTTTTGCCCAATTAATATTTGGTCAATTGTTGGCCAATAGTACCTTTCAGAATGAATGCAATTACTCCGTTTGATATCCTTCCTCTACTTGGAATGAAAAACCGTTTTTTTTGTTCTAGTTGATTGAAAAAATACGATAGCTCCTTCTAGTCCATACCCACCTAATATTCGGTTTTTAGAGCGTTCCTTGGGATCAGTGATCTTTCTGCCTTCATGAAATATACATGTTGGTCCAAAACGAAGGCTCAGGTCTGAGAATTGACAGTCAACCATAAGTTTTACTTTTGCGAAGAATAGGAATTTGCCTCTCTTGGAACTGGGTAAAAAATATCTTCCAGACATTCTTCGGCTCCTGCACTCGAATAACATCCAAGATGATTATGTACGATTGTACTTCCAACGGTAATTCCCGCTAATGGACTTAGCTTTGATTGTCCTTTCAATATTCGTTTAGAAGCAGAAAACGATGCCTGAATACCATTTGTTTTTTTATAATTATTAACTTGATATGATTGGGTTTTGGCTCTTATATACCCTATACCCAAATTAAAACTGAAACGGTTGTCATATTCAATTTCTGGAGCAAAATTAAAGACACTATAAGTTGCTGGCTGAGATTCAAACACGCTGGCAGAATAATTCACATTAATAATGTAGTTTCCATTTTGCGAATATGAAAGAAGAGAGCTGGATAGAAAGATGATTAAAGTAAATAATATCATTATTGAATATATTAACCAAAACACGGCCAATCTTCACCTATATCAATCAGTAATTTCCGAACGTAGCTAGTCTGTTTTCTACGTTACTTTTAATTTTATTAAATGCTATAATTCTCCGAAAGATCACTCAGATACTAAAATTAGTATAGTGGGTAATTTCTTAATGCCAATCGTTTATCGTATCTTATACATAGCAACGAGATAAATGATACCGAGTAACCCCGTAACATTCAAAGGTCTCGCAGGGAAGTCCAAAGTGAACTGATTATCTCATACATAACGTTGCCAAACTTTTAACCATTAAAATAATTCGCTATGAAAAATATTTTAGTCACAATCGATTTTGCTGATAAGGTAGAGTTTCTAATTGATCAAGCATGTGAATTAGCCGAGTCCCTTGATTCAAAAATATGGTTACTTCATGTAGCTTCAGAAGATGCTAATCTTGTGGGGTTCGGAATAGGGTCACCTACAATAAATGATTCTAGAGCGGAAGTTTTCAAGGAACAATATAAACTGCTTCAAAAGTACGTCATTGAACTAAAGGAAAAAGGAGTTGATGCTGAAGGGTTAATAATACAAGGATCAACAATTGAATCGGTAATTAGCGAATCGAAGAAATTAAATATTGACATAATCGTAGCGGGGTATCATGAGCACGGGTTTCTTTACAAAGCGTTTATTGGTAGTGTATCGGCAGAAATTTTAAAGAAATCTAACATCCCAGTACTTATGGTTCCAATTGATTAAAAAAAGGGCAGCGCAGGTATAGATGGTAGAAAGACGGCAGGCTTCAGGGATTATTTCCGCGAACATAAAACGTCAATTATCCAATCCATACGTGAAGAGAATTATACTGCTCAAACCATTCTTGGTGTTGAAATTTCGAAAGAAAATGGTAAAACACGTCTTTTAGGAGTTCCAACTGTAACCGATAGGTTACTTCAACAATCTGT
>JABSPC010000473.1 GCA_013215515.1 Crocinitomicaceae bacterium | reverse complement strand
GCCTTATTGGTAAAGGTCAATGCCATTATATTAAAAGGATCCACGCCTTTCTCCATCATGTACGCTATTCGAAACGTTAAAACACGCGTCTTTCCAGAGCCTGCTCCGGCAATTACCATTGTTGGTCCTTCAATATTCTCTACTGCTTCGCGCTGACTAATGTTTAATTCGTCTAGATATCCCATTCAATTGTTGTCGAATATGTTGTTTGTTGCCTGCCGATTCCATCGGTATACAAATTTAAAAAATTTAAGGTCAGTCTTGAAGTTTCTAACCGATTACTCAAAGTAGACAACCAATGAATAGCCCAGACACTTAGTAGCTTGCTTTTAGGGTTTATCCAGTGTAGGTTTAATAGTACAAATATTTCGCTTATGAAAAATTCTACTTTGATAGCCTTTTTATCACTTGCTTCAATTTCCTTTTCTCAAGAGGAATATTTTGAAACGATCAATGAGCATAATCACGGACAGATGGGGTTAATTCAACCTTCGTATTATAATACTCAATTATTAGAATTAGCTGGATATACACTTCCGATAGGCGCGCCTATAGATATTTATCGTTACTATTTACGTGACGCCTTAGATGGAACACAAAGCGAGTTTGAAATGAAAACGTGTTATTGGCTTGATTCAGTTCCAGAGCTTGCTCGATTTGACTATGACCAACCTGAAATGCTCGTAGCTACTGGAACTACGGATAAGGGAATCGAGTTAGTGAGCTTTTATGAGGACTAATTATTTATTCATGATCTAAATCTGGGGAGTCAAAGTTCGTTTCCTGAAATTGTTAATGTGCCTTTTGTGTTGGATGGAAATTGGCCGGGGCTAACAGAGTTTTCATTTGTATTGGCTTATGACGGGGGGCGACAAATATTCTCTTACTCCGATTCTCCACCTTATGGATTTATTAAAATTACTGAAGAAGTAGAGGAAATAGTTGATGTTGTAGGCGTTTCATATTCTTGTGGACCTTATCAAATTATCTATTACCAAACAAAGTCATTTGAGCAAGGAGCGGGTAATTTGATTCATAAGTTGAAGAGAATAAAGAAGGGAGGTCAAAGTAGTGCAGAAGAGATTTTTTCCATTGTGGATGATGGAGTATATGATGTTTTGTGGTCAAACTTGGCTTATAAATTCAATCAACTCTATGTTTCAGAAGATCATATCCGTAAGGATGGATCGGGTATGACGACTTCAAAAATTGTGGCAGCTTCAGATGGCTTTGTTTTAACAAATGGTCTTTCCGTTGGCACTGTTTTACATCAAGAACCGCTGACAAGTTATAGCGAAAGAAACTTTTTCAATAGTGGCAATGAACTGCTTAGTTATGTGGTTGGAAGCGGGGTGCTGCTTTCCAGTAATGACGGTTTGGTTTTTAGCCCAGATCTTTCAGTATCAGGAGGACAAATTAAAGAACACATCATAATTGAAAATGGAGCTGTTTTTTTACTTAGAACTTTGGATGACGGAACTGAGGAAATCATCAATTACACATTGGGTACAACGCAGGATTATATCGGAGATGAAATTGAGTATTTAGCTGAAAATGGAGAATGGGTTTACTTTTCTGACGCAAGAGATGAAGATTATCAAAATATAATAATGGTAAACTCAGCGACAGGTCAACAGGAGGTCTTTGAGATGGAGGTTGGAAAGAAAATAGTTGGGGATAATCAGGCGGTAATTCACGATAATTATCTCACATTTTTAGTTTATGAAGATTATATGGGAACCGATCTTGTACGGTTAAATGTGTCACCCAATTTAGTTTTAGGCGAAGAAGCCGGTTTTGTAGCGTATCCAAATCCGATTCAAATTAGTGATCAACTTGTAGTTGAAAGTAATACAGCTGGAGAATACCAAATTACGAGCCTAGATGGTGCACATGTTCAAAGTGGTTTTGTCGTAAAAGGATCAAATAACGTTTACCTAAAAATGGTAGAATCGGGAGTCTATTTATTCCAGTTTGAAGGAACTACCCAAAGAGTTGTCGTGTACTGACTTGAACCGCCTTCAATAATTCTATTAAATGCTCTAAGCGTTGAGCTTTT
>JABSPC010000472.1 GCA_013215515.1 Crocinitomicaceae bacterium | reverse complement strand
GCAATAATTTCGGCGCTGCACATTCTCCGGCTGCAGAAGGCGGAACCTTTAGTGCAGTGTCTTTAAAAATAGGTCGAACATTTTTGAGCTTCCCATTTTGATTCAAGAAATCATATTGATCAAAAAGCTTTTGCTGTAAAATGTTTGATTTCTTTTTGCGGTCTTTTTTCAGGAAATTGATTCTCTTCATCAACTCCGATAAACTGCTTTGAGCCTCGTTAATCTTTACTGTCCATTCTTCAGTGAGAACTTTTAACTGATGTTTGTACATCATGCTTTCTTTCGAAAGTTCTTTTTCAAGAATTCTAAAAGCATCGTTGGTCATTTCAATATCGCCTTCCATGCGACGAATTTTGCGTTCACTTTTAGCAATACGCATTTTCTCTCTGTGGGCTTCAATTTCAATTTTGGATTCGCTGACATATTGTTCAGCCAATGTTTTTCGAATTTCAACCTCGGGGTTACTTAATAGTTCAGCGGTAACCTTGTTAATCTCGCTAAGTTCATTCATGTCTCTAACAAAAAAGCCATTCGGATCGAGCATGTCAAAAACAGGTGGAACAAACCCCAAGTGCAAGTTTGAATTGGCAATCTTCCCCGAAAACGCTGATAAATAACCTAGCTCTCCTTCTTCATTTTGAACAACTAAAACACCGAACATTTTCCCTGCTCCTTTTTCTGAATTTGGATCCAAGCCAAAATCATGATCCCAGTTCATTTGATTTTGAATGTAAGATTGAAGCTCCTCAACAGCAATAACACTTAAAGGATTTGGATCGTAGAAAAATGGAAAAGTAAATTTTGTCGGAACTTCTAAGCCACTGATTGAGGCTTTGAAAGGAGTGAAATATTTATCGAGTGTGATGATGGCGTTTGTTTTTAAAATGAAGGGACAAAAATACGAGAAAAAGATTCAGAATCTTCATTTCAAGTCCTTCACGGAAATATAAATGATGAACAAAGCGATAGCAAGCACAATTGTAACTAAAGTAAGCACAGCGGCCTCTATTCTCATTTTATCGAAGAGTGAAATCTTCCTTGTGAATTTAGCGAGGGCATCAAAAACTTTGTTCGGTTTAGCCTTTTGGAGAATGGTATAGTCCTTGTCTATCAGAATTTGAATGGCTTTTTCAATATCGGGTTCTCGAACTTGAATTCGAATTCCCCCATGATACACCGAGCTAAAAGGAGCATAAGTATTGGTTAATTGGTCCAACAAAAGAACTTCGATTTCTTCAGCCTCTAGATGTGCTTTTATAATGTGGGCGAAGGAATAGTCTTCCGTCTTATGAATTGTATTCCATTCCGACATAATTAAATGAAGTTAGCTGTGATCGCTTTGTAAGTATCATGAAGTGGAAGTCCCATTACATTGTAATAACACCCGTCAATCTTTTCAACGCTGATATAGCCTAGCCATTCTTGAATGCCGTAAGAACCAGCCTTGTCGAAAGGTTTGTATTGATCAACGTATGTGATAATGTCCGTTTCTGAGATCTCAGAGAAGTAAACCTCGGTATGACTTGAAAACGAATGTGTCTTTTTAGTTGAGATCAAACTCACTCCTGTCACTACAGTGTGGGAAGAGTTGGATAGTCGCTTTAACATTTGAATTGCATCCTCGCGATCTTTCGGTTTACCCAAAAGTGCTCCGTTATGAATCACAACCGTATCAGATGTAAGGAGAACTTCATTGTCTTCTAAATTCGATACTAAAGGCGCTGACTTGAGCTTTGCAAGAAATTCAGGAACGTCTACTAAGGTCAGTGTGTCTGGATAAACTTCATCAACTTCCTTAATTCGGACTTCAACTTCAAAACCAAGTTCTTTTACCAGTTCTTGACGTCTTGGTGATTTTGAGCCAAGTACAATTTTTATTTTAGCCATAAATAATGAGAAGTTTCCAGTAAATAGGAGAGAGGAGACCGAATACCATTGCCAGTTTGATACAAGCATTGATCATTTTATATTTCGATTTGTCATTCGCTCTGAGCAACAGAATGAATGCAGCCAGAATCAAAAGCGTTGATAATCCGATTAATAGAAATACTATTGGGTCAGTTTCCTTGAACTGGATGAAGAAAAATCCAATTCCTGCAATAGCTGAAAATAGAATTGTTGAAATGATGAGTTTTGACTTTTTAAATCCAAAAACGATTGGAACTGTCTTCGCTCGAATTAATTGATCTCCCTCAACGTCTTCCATGTCTTTTACGACTTCTCTGGCGAAGTTCAATAGGAAGGCAAACCCAGCCAAAGCGAAGGAAAGGAGTACAATGAAGTTATCATCATTGAATTGCTCAAAAGGGTAGATAAAGTGGTTTTGAATTTGGCTTTCCAATAATTTATGACTCTGGTAAAAATAAAGCCCGACCAAGAGTGGAACCATCCCCGTAAGTCCTGCGATTAGAATATTTCCGGTAAACAATTTGCGCTTAAAGTAAGACGAATAGTACCAGAGGATATTGATCGAAAGCAAGTGGATAAAGACGTACCAGAATGTTTCCAGTTTCCAACTAAGAAAAATGGCAATACTAAACGCGATAAAATTCAATCCCCAATGCAACACGATGGCAACACGGCGTTTAACATACTTTCCAATGATGAGTCGGTCTGGTTTATTGATTCTATCGGCTCTTACGTCAAAATAATCATTGATAATGTTTCCTGCCGCAGCAATTAAGACGGTTGAGAAAACAAGAAGAAAAAAGTAGACACTTCGAACACCTGTGTTTTCAGAGTATTCAACGGCCCCATTGAAATACCATCCCAAACCGTACATGGTCAAGGCGATAATAAGTAAGTTCAGTGGTCTCGCTAAACGAAATAAATGAATCATTCACTCAAAATTTTGTATTCGGTACGCCTATTAGCTTGATGTGCTTCTTCTTGCATTTCAGTTGGTAAATTAGCAATTTCCGCAGCAGTGATATTTGGAACTGAACTTCCATAACCTTTGTACTCCATGCGTTCAGCTACAACATCTTTAGAAAACAAATAGGAGTAAACTGCTTTCGCTCTGTTCTGAGATAGCACAAGGTTGTTCGATCCACGTACATCCGTATGACCTCCAATTTCTATTCTAATCTCAGGGTTGTCGTTCAAGAACTCAACCAGTTTATCTAATTCGATATATGATTTCTTTCTCAATGTTGCCTTATTTACATCAAAGAATACATTGGCAAGTTGAACCGGAGGTCCACCGCCAATAGGAACCATAGGAACGTCCAAATGAATCGCTTCAAGATTCTCAGGATTTTTCATGTCGAAGTTCTGAGAAAAGAAGAGGTATCCAGGATAATTTACGTTTAGTGCGTATTCCTTATTTACAGGAAGTGGAACAACAAATTCTCCTGTTAAAGCATCTGCCTCAGCCGACATTACTTCCAGTCCAGTTTCTAAATCAATTAATGTAAATTTACCTGGAAGTGGAGCTTTTGTTTTAATGTAGTATACCAAGCCTTCAAAATACAAAGTCTTCGTAGGGCGCATTGGCTCTGGCATTGTGAAGTAGTAGATGTCTAGATCACCATATCCACCTTCTCTGTTCGAAGCAAAAAATGCAACTTCTCCTTCTGGCGATACCATCAGTGAATTCTCATCGAATTTTGTATTGATAGGGTATCCTAAGTTTTTAGGCATTGACCAATTCCCTTGGTCGTCCATTCGTGTAACGTACAAATCCGATCCACCCATTCCAATATGTCCACGTGATGCAAAGTAAAGCGTTTTACCATCCGTGTGAATTAAAACAGACTCTTCTCTCTTCTTTGTGTTAATATGATCTGGAAGTCTTTTTGGATTACTCCAGTTATCGTTTTCGTCTTTGTGCGAAACATAGATGTCAGAATTATTTGAAGCATTTCTACCTCTCAAACCACGAATGAAATACATTGTTTTGCCATCTGCAGATAGTGACGGTTGTGTTTCCCAATGCATTGAGTTAAGCATGCCAGGAAGGTTCTCAGGGTTTGACCATCGGTTACCCAGTCGATGCGTGATGAATAAATCACAACTACCACGACCGGTTCTATTAGCTCCATAATCCGTTCCTGAAGCATCTGGACATCCAACGAAGACCAATGTTCTACCATCTGCCGAAATAGTTGGTGCACCTTCATTATTTACCGTGTTAACATTATCCGGCATTGGAACTGCTGTCGCCCAACGATTTTCAACCAATTGAGAAACGAAGAAATCTTCTTGTTCCTTAAATGCAGTACGAACACGTCCGTCTTTTATTCTTCGTGTAAATAAAATCGTTTTTCCATCAACGGTAATTGTTGGGAAGTACTCAGGTTGAGCCGTATTGATTCCAGACCCAGCATTGATAGGCTCAAAAGGCAATGGGTTTAAGATTGCATCTCTTGCGAAAACACAATTACGCCTTATTTCGCTTGCATTTGCTTGAAGTTCAGGACTTGCATTTCTATTGTTTAAATAAATATCTAAGTTTCGAATAGCATTGTCATAATCTCCTGTCGCGTGCTGCAAATTGGCCAAGTAAAAATAAGTGCTCCCTGTTCTGCCATGATTTGGCTTGATCGAAAGCGCCGCAACGTAATGCCGAATTGCTGCATCATAATTATTTATGTTTTCTTCAAATTCTCCAGCCAATACATGAGCCTCCCAGAATTTTGGTTCCTTTTCCAGTGCTTTTGCCAAAAGTTTCAGTCCTTCAGGGAAGTTTGGAGTGTTCGTTCCTTCAATTTTAGATTCACGAGGTGCTTTTAGCGCTAGTTCAAAAAGCTTAATGGCCTTTTTATTGGTTATAGAATAACCTTGCGAAGTAGCACAATTAGAAAATGTAAAAAGGGTTAATAGAATAAATATATACTTCATAATTAAGGTATGTTCATAAATTTGTGTGTCTGCAAAGAAATGTTCCAATTCGGGTGTTCCTTCACGTAATCAATGATCTTAGACAAAAACCGTTCCTGTTTCGACCATTCGGGTTGCAGGAATAATTTACAATCTTTTGAAACTTTCGCGGCATGTTGCTCTGCCCACTCAAAATCTGATGGATGGCTAATAATTACCTTGAGTTCGTTCGCATTTGAATAGGCATCTTCAACAGGGGCTTTGAATTTTTTTGGAGAGAAGCAATACCAGTCAATTTGACCTTTAAGATCATAACATCCAGAGGTCTCTAAAGCCACTTCAATTCCGTTTTCTTTTAGTAAGTTGGTTAGTTCGTTCAAATCGTACATACAAGGTTCTCCACCCGTGATAACGCAAAAATCCGATTTGGTTTCGAGTACATTGTCAATTAATGATTTAACCGTCTGATACTCGTGATCTCCAGCGTTCCAGCTTTCTTTCACATCGCACCAAACGCAACCAACATCGCATCCAGCTATTCGTATAAAATAGGCCGCTCTACCACTGTAAAAACCTTCACCTTGAATTGTGTAGAATTGTTCCATAATTGGAAGTCCTTCTTTCACGTTATTTGAATCTAAACTCATTGGATCAAAAATACTAAAATTGAACTTATTCCTCTACTTTAATCATCGAGTCTAAATCACCAATGAACAATTCAATTTTACCATCGGAATTTGTTTTGAAGTTTTTAGTGAATTTCATGCCGTCTAGCCATTGATCTCCACCGTAAGATTTGCGCTCAGTTACCATTTGACTGTGGGTCTCGTCAAATGCTTCAATAAGAACAATGACTTCAGCATTTCTTGATTTTATGTCCTCGAGGCTCATGCTATGAAAAGGAGATTTCTCATCAATTTTGTGAACTATCGTCCAAGTAAGAGGAAAGAAACTAACGTGGTCAATCTGCAATTTTAATTGATAATAGGTTTTATTGAATTTACCATCTCCAGTTCCTTCGTCCATATTGAGAATCGTAGTGACATCAGAATTTAAAAGAATGGAGTTTCGCTGATTCACCATTTTGAACATAACTGCTTTTCCATCCTCGAATGGAGCGATAATTATGTTTTTTGTGAACTTGAGCTTACTCGAGGGTTTCGAAAATCGTCCATAAAGAAGCCCCGTTATTAAGGCTATACTCATAAGACCAATAAAAGATTCTGCTGTAGCGACAAGGTTTGCTCCAAATCCAATTGGTGACATTTGTCCATATCCAACTGAGGTAAGCGTTTGAACTGAAAAGAAATAAGCCTCAAAAAAGTCAGAAGAATCCGTATTTAGTCCGGAAATTTGATCCAGACCAACGACCAAATAGATTAAGGCAAAAAGGGCATTTATAATAAGGTAACCGAGAAGGGAATAGAGTAAAAATCGATTCCAAGAAATATCAATTAAAAACTTGTAGAAATCTTTGATTCCCCGAAGAGCACCATGTCGAATGATGTTGTACGATCCATCTTCGTTTATTAGCCTCTTGACCTCATTATCGTATTTCGAACCTAATCCAGGATCTTTAGTTTTAGCCATGCGGCTAATTTAAGCATCAAGAGTTAATTTGACCTAACAATGTACCAATTCTCTTGCAATCTCCTATGTTCCATTAAGAACATTCTCAACGATGTATTTCGCTTTGGTTTTTTATTAGAAATTGTTTTTTCTGAAATTGAATCAAAAGTTTCCTTAATCAGTTCCAAAACATCTGAATCCAATAGTCTTTTGGAAGTAGAAGTATCGAAGCTATAATTCTCATAAACACTCATGATTTTATTTCGATTGCTTAGTTCCGTGAAAGTTGGATTTCGTTTTTTATCCAATTCATCTAGAAAGGGAAGAAGCTTCGCACTTAAATCTATGAAGTGGCGTAAAATGAGAAGTGCCTCGTTTACGTTATTAATCTGTTTTACATTCATAATCATTCATTTAGCTTGTTACTCTACTTATAAGACGAGCCAGATTTCATCCTAGTTGGTAGAATGATTAATCAATTATCAAATTGGAGGTGCCATTTAACATATTGCAGGTTTGATTGAAAACGTTTAATGTTATATTTGCCTTAATAATTAACTGTTTATATGAAAAAAATATTACTATTTACTGCACTAACACTAACTTCTGGGACATTATTTGCACAGTTTCAAATTGGAAACGCTGATATGGAAAATTGGGAAGTGGTTTCTTCTGGAGACGAACCTGTGAACTGGAACAGTTTTATGACTGCTAGCGGTACTTTTAATGGTTTTGCTGATATTCAAATTGAAGAGTCAACGGATGTACGCCCCGGAACAACAGGATTTTCAAGTGCACGAATTTGGGCGCGTGATGCTGGGTTTGGTATAACTGCGAATGGAAATATGACTGTTGGTAAAATTAACATGGGAGCTATTACAGCGAACGATCCAGCGAATCATAACTTTACAGTT
The DNA here is from genome assembly GCA_013215515.1 of Crocinitomicaceae bacterium. GTDB lineage: Bacteria > Bacteroidota > Bacteroidia > Flavobacteriales_D > Crocinitomicaceae > UBA4466. The sequence goes on along the minus strand of JABSPC010000472.1, from coordinate 6,133 downwards.
ACTGGTGATGCTGATTTCTCTGAAGCGATGACTAATATGCCCGATTCAATTGTTTTCTGGGCAAAATTTAACGCGAGTGGAGGATCAGAAGAAGCGCGAATGAAAGCGACCGTTCATGATGATTACGATTATATCGATCCAGAAGATGCAAATTCTACTGCTGAAGTAGTTGGAACGGCCGTTGTGAACTTTACGTCAACAAGTGGTTGGGTTAGAATGGCAATTCCTTTTGATTACTCAGGAGCAGCAACTAATATTGAGTACATCTTAGTTACTTTCACAACAAACGCCGTACCGGGTGGTGGTGATCCAAATGATGAGCTTTTCATTGATGATGTTGAATTGATCTACGACGTAAGTTCGGTTGAAGAAAACAATGCATTTGCAATGAATGTATTCATGAACAACGAAACAAGCGAATTGAGCTTTAAATCAGGTGAGTTATTAGACGGAAACTACGAGGTGTATTACTTGGCAGGATCAGTTATAATGTCTGGAGATTTAGATCCAAACGTTCCATTCAGTGCGCCTGCTGGAATGTATATTGTTAATGTAACTGTTGGAAATGTTTCAAAGCAATTCAAAGTTTATAACAACTAAGCCAAAAATATTATTTTGGAAGGCTGAACGAGTAATTGTTCAGCCTTTTTATTTGACTCTACTATGAAAGCATTTACAGTATTTGTTGCCTTAATTGCTGCGTTTCAATTGAACGCGCAAAACGAAACGGGAAAACTTACGGGGAAAGTAACCGATGAATATGGTGAGGAATTGATTGGAGCAGCTGTCATTTATAAGGCAGATATTACCATTGGTGTTCTCGCCGACGATAACGGAAACTTCTTGTTAGAATTGCCATCGGGTAAGGTGCGTATCGTTTGTCGTTTTTCAGGTATGACTACTGATACTTTCAATATTACTATTGTTCCGAATAGAACAATCACCCGTGATATTGTAATGATAGCATTCAATTATCCAGATGGTGTTCAACAAATTGGTGATGTTACAATTAAAGTGGGGAAGTTTGATAAGCCGCTTGAAGATCAAACGGTTTCTATGGAAATTCTCAAGCCCGAATTAATAGAAAATAAAAATACACGAAGCATTGAAACGGCTTTGGATCAAACGCCTGGGTTGAACATTCTCGATGGAGAACCACAAATTCGAGGTGGTAGTGGATTTACGTTTGGTGTTGGATCGAAGGTTGCAGTTATCGTAGATGATATGCCCATGCTTTCAGGTGATGCCGGCAGACCTGAATGGGGTTTTGTTCCAGTAGAAAATATTCATCAGATTGAAATAATCAAAGGAGCAGCATCTGTTCTTTCAGGAAGCTCCGCACTTTCTGGATCAATTCACATTCGTACTGCATTCCCTAAATTAAAGCCCAAAACGAAAGTCAATGTGTACTCTGGGTTTTATTCAAAGCCAAGCATAGAAGGTGCTACTTGGTGGAATGAAGCGCCCTTAATCTCAGGTGTAAACTTCTTGCATTCACGTAAAATCAAGAATTTGGATCTTGTAATCGGTGGAAATATAAACTATGATCACGGTTACATGGGGTCTCCGGTTGTTGATACCAACTTTATTATTGATACTATTTCAAACTTTACGGAACGTCAAATGGCTTCAAAAAGAGCACGTTTCAACTTTAACCTAAGATACAGATCGAAAAAATACAAAGGATTGAATTATGGAGTGAACGGAAACGTAATGTATTCAAAATCGAATATGTTGTTTGCTTGGTTGAACGATACCTCTGGATTGTATCAAGGGTATCCAGGAGCGGTTTTTCTAAGAGATCATTTTATTTTTAATATCGACCCATATATAAACGTTTTCACCAAAGCGAGTGGGAGACATAGCTTGCGTAGTCGTGTTCTTTTTTCGGATAGTAAAATGACGGCAGGACAATCGAGTAGGGCCACAACATATTACACGGATTATATGTTTCGTAAGCGGTATAAAAACTTAAATGACCTTGATTTCATTGGGGGAGTTACGGGAACTTATACAGAATCATTTGCTGCCTTATATGCAGGCGGTGGAAGTCCGTATAATTTCTTGACGAATATTTCGGCATATACCCAATTTGAGAAGAAGGTGAAGAAAATTTTGAATGTTTCTGCAGGTGGTCGACTTGAATATTTCCAGTTGAACAATGATACAATTCGTGTCTTAAAACCAATTTTCAGGGCAGGAGCAAGTCTTAAATTGTACCAAGAAACTTATTTAAGAGGATCATACGGTCAAGGATATCGTTTTCCGACAATTACAGAGAGGTATATCAGAACTGGTGTTGGGAATTTTGGAGTGTTTCCAAATCCTCAAATACAGCCAGAAAGCAGTTGGAATGCTGAAGTTGGTATTAAACAAGGATTGAAGTTTGGGAAGATATATGGATACTTGGATGTTGCTGTTTTCTGGCAAGAGTATCAGAACACAATTGAATACCTATTCGGGTTCTGGGGAGATGACCCAACTGATCCGTCAAATATTTTTGGGTTTAAATTCTTGAATACAGGAGATTCGCGCGTACTGGGAGTTGATGTTTCATTCTCAGGGAAAGCCAAGCTAGGTAAAGAAACGGAATTGGTATTCATGACAGGTTACAATTACATTGTTCCAAAAACACTTTCACCTGATTACATTTACGCAACGGATTTCACAGGACGTGACTACAGTTACAATTCAACATCTATTGATTCAACCGAGAACATCTTGAAATATCGATTTTTACACAACGTAAAAGGTGATGCTGAAGTAACGATTAAAAAGAAGCTCGCAATTGGAATGAGTGCCAAATATTTCAGTAAAATCTTGAATTTGGATGGTGTTATTGCAGAATTTGAAACGGCAACTTCTGGTCCGAACATACAAGATATCAAGTACATGGATTACTTCAATTCACACAAGTTTGGCAATTGGATTTTTGACGCTAGAATATCATATACGTTCACCGACTCACACAAGTTTGCAGTAATTGGCACGAATATCTTAAACCGTTCGTATACACTTCGCCCATTGAAAATTGAAACACCTAGAACACTGATGTTTCAATATACCTATTCTCTTGATAAGAACAAGAAGAAGTTATTGAAGAAACCCGAAGTTAACCGTGAGAATCCTGCTAAAGCTCAATTGTAGAGTTTCATTTCTCAATCATAATAATTGTTGTACTTTTGTCGCGACTTTGGTTTCTCTAGGCTTGCTTAGAGAATGAAAAAAGGAATTCGGTGAGAATCCGAAACTGTATCTGCAGCTGTAAATACTAAAAGTCGATTTTAAAAAGTCACTGACCGTCACCCGATGGTTGGGAAGACAAAATCGATAAGGTATGAGTCAGAATACTTGCCCCAGTCACTATTAAAGAGGACTTCAGATTAAAGTCGGATTTAGTACTGATCTCGAGACAGTGCCATTTTCTTTTAGCTGATTTTTTCACGTTTAACTTATTTAATTTTTTTACGATGAAGAAACTTTACGTTTTAGCAACAGCTCTATTTATCGGAGCAAGTGCGCAAGCACAAACAATCGATTTCGAATCTTTTGGATTAGCAGTAGACACATTTGACAATGGATCTGCACTGGGAGATGATTTTGAATTCCTTACTGGAGATGTTACGCTTACCAGTAATTACAATCCCGGTGGATGGTGGGATGGTTTTGCAATCTCTAACATGAATGATGTAACAACAGCTGGATGGACAAATGAATACAGCGCTTATTCAGGGTCTGGTGGTAACGGTTCAGCAACTTTCGCAGTTTGGTATTATGATGGTAACATCGAAACGGCAAATTCGGATCTATCAATTGATTCATTTTTTATATCAAATACGACTTTTTCAGCGCTGTCAATGCTAAATGGAGACCCAGGAGGGTATGGTAAACAATTTGGGACTTCTGTTAGTGGAGACAACCATGGTAACATTCCTGATGGTTCAAACGGAGAGGATTTTTACCGTGTTTGGGTATACGGTGAAGATGAATTTGGGGATTTAATCGATTCAAGTGAAGTTTATTTGGCCGATTATCGTTTTTCCGATAATACACAAGATTACATTGTTGATGACTGGATTAAAGTTGATTTAACAGAGTATGCTGAGCCAATAACGGTTGTTTACTTTAAGGTTGAATCTTCTGATACTACGGGAGGTTGGATTAATACGCCTACTTATTTCGCTATTGATAATATCAGTGTAAAATGGGACTTAGGAGTGAATGAAAATCAACTTACAAATGTTTCTGTGTATCCAAATCCTGCAACGGATCAATTAATGATTAAAGGAGAAGAAGGGATTCTTACTATTACATCATTGACGGGAGCCGTTCTTTATTCAGAAGATCATAGCGCATTTTCTCAATTGGACATTTCGAATTATTCAAATGGTATTTATGTAATCCATCTTGTTAATGCATCTGGTTCGTATACGAACCGATTTAATAAACAATGATTTCTATAGGGAAAAATATATTTATTGCGGGAGTACTTTTGGTACTCCCGTTATTTGGTTTCAGCCAAATAGATACCAATCGGATTGATTCGACCTTATTTCATCGAGAACATATTAAAAATCAAAACGTTGATGAGGTAAAGGTATCTGGCCTAAAGCTTGCCATTAAGGACATTAAACCCCTTCCTGTTGGTGTAAGAGATATGAGTCTGATTGCCGCGAATGATGCGGCCGATGTGATTTCAAAATTTTCTGGGGTAACGGTAAAGTCTTATGGGGGATTGGGAGGATTGAAAACAGTTTCGTTTCGCTCAATGGGAAGTGGACACACAAGTATTGTTTTAGATGGCGTTGTACTCAATAATTCACAAACCGGGCTCGTTAACCTAGGACAAATTCAAATAGAAGAATTAAGAACGCTATCCTTATATACAGGGTACGGTGCCAATTTATACGTTCCTGTTTCAGCCCAAGTATCAGGCAATGTAATTCAGATTAATTCATTTCGAAATTACAGTTCTAAGAAAACAACTTTACTGGGTAGTATTAAGTATGGATCTTTTAATCGAAAAGAAGCTTATGCGTCAGTATCAAGGTCAATAGGAAAGAAATGGTTGCTTTCTGCATTTGCAAAATACCGTCATGCTGATGGTGATTACAAATACAAATTTTTGAATGGATTAACTGAGGAAAGTGGGAGCCGTTCTAACAATGATTATCGTGACCTCTTTATTGGAACCCAGCTCCAATATGATATGGATAACGGCAAAGTTTATGTTGGCTACAAAGGCTCCTACATTCATCAAGGATTACCAGGCGCTGTTATCCTTTATAATGAGACAACTGATGAAAGATTAAAGACGAACGATCATACTATTTATGGACGAGGAACTTGGATGAAAAAAAATATTGGGTTCAATATTTATGGAAATGTCAATCAGAATAATTTAAATTATATCGATCCCACGTATTTTAATACCGCAGGAGAGATTAATGTTGAATACCTCAATAGAGTTGCTGTTCTAGGTGTAAAGTTTCAGAAGTACAAGTATAAGAAGTACGAATTTGGTGGAGGAATTGAAGAGATCGTAAGTTCACTTGTATCAAGCGATTCTTCTTTATCGAATCCTATCCGATTTCATTCCAAAGCTGTATTGGCTTTTACAAAAAAATACGCATTCGGTATTTTAAAGTTATTGATTTCAGGTCAATATGTAAACGAGAATACTCGAATAGGATCAAGTACAAATGAACTCTTTAAAGTAAATCCGTATATCGAATTTAGTTCAAAAAGAATTCGAAAACTTAACTACCAGCACAGTGGAACCTATAAGAATTCGTTTAGAATGCCGTCGTTTAATGAGCTGTATTACAATAGTATAGGTAATTCGGATTTGTTACCTGAATCAGCGCATCAATTTATCTATTCGTTTAGATTCGAACCTATTTCAAATTGGGGTAAGAGTCTAGATATTAGCACCAACTTTTATTTCAATAGAGTAAATAACAAAATTGTGGCGATTCCGACAAAGAACCTATTTGTTTGGTCGATGCAAAACGTGACAAATGTTAACATTTTTGGAGGTGATATTATGGCCCGATATGATTTGAGTGTAGGTAAAATTAAATATAAAGTATTTGCCAATTATACATTTCAAAAAGCAATTGATGTAACCAGT
>JABSPC010000471.1 GCA_013215515.1 Crocinitomicaceae bacterium | reverse complement strand
GATATCGGCTGGCAAAAGTTTTTTGAAGGTTTCGATTTCGCACAAACGAATTTTGAAGACGGAGGAGCAATTCCAGAGAATTTCCAAAAAGAATTTAAAGTCATCAACTTGATCAACGGTTACCGTGAGCGTGGTCATTTGTTCACAAAAACGAACCCAGTTCGAGACCGAAGAACGTATACGCCAACTTTGGCTATCGAAAATTTCGGTTTGGCTGCATCGGATTTAGACTTGGTTTTCCTGGCTGGTGAAGAAATTGGTACTGGACCGACTACGCTTCGTGCAATTATTGCCGATTTAGAAGATACTTACTGCCAATCGATAGGAATTGAGTACACGTATATGAGAGATCCTGATCGCATAGCTTGGTTTAAAAATCATATCGAGCTAAAGAACAGGCCTCAATATGATGCGGCTAAGAAAAGGGAGATATATAGAAAACTTGCTATCACAGCAGGGTTCGAATCATTTCTAGGAAAGAAATTTGTTGGACAAAAAAGATTCTCAGTTGAAGGACTAGAAGCTCTTGTTCCAGCACTTGACGCTTTGGTTCAAAAAGGAGCTGATAGTGGTGTTGAGCAATTTGTTGTAGGTATGGCGCACCGTGGTCGATTGAATACATTGACCAATGTTTTTGAAAAAAGACCTCGCGATATCTTCTCTGAATTTGAAGGAAAAGAATTTGAAAAAGACGAGCGTTTTGATGGTGACGTTAAGTACCATCAGGGTTTCACATCAATCATAAAATCAGAAAGCGGAGAAGATATAACATTAACGTTATCTCCAAACCCCTCTCACTTAGAAGCTGTAGACCCTGTTGTTGAGGGAATTGCAAGAGCGAAAGTAGACGGAGCTTTGGGAGATGATTTTAAGAAAGTTTGTCCTGTTTTGATTCATGGAGATGCTGCAATTGCAGGTCAAGGTATTGTGTACGAAATAGTGCAAATGGCTCAATTGGATGGATACAAAACGGGAGGAACAATCCATATCGTTACCAACAACCAAGTTGGATTTACTACAGACTATAAAGACGGGCGTTCTTCTACGTATTGTACGGATGTTGCAAAAACAACTCGATGCCCCGTTTTCCATGTCAATGCAGACGACGTAGAGGCTGTTGTTCAAGTCATGGAAATGGCAATGGAATACCGACAGCACTTTGGCAACGACATTTTTATTGACTTATTAGGATATAGAAAATACGGTCATAACGAAGGTGATGAACCTAAGTTCACACAACCGAATTTATACAATTTGATTGCCAAGCACCCGAATCCAAGAGACATTTATTTAAGTCAACTACTTGCAGAAGGCGTTATTACAGCTGAAGAAGCTAAGAAAATTTCGGATGACTATTATGACTTTTTAGAAAATGAATTTACCGAATCTAGAAAGTGTGACAAAGCACTGGTTCATAATTTCTTAAGTGATTCTTGGAAAGGATTCAGACATGGAACAGATGAAGATTTCATTACTTCTCCTGAAACTGGAGTAGCTAAGAAAAAATTAGCTGATCTAGGTGAAAAGCTATCTACACTTCCAGAAGGGAAGAAGTACTTCAGAAAGATTTCGAAGATCTTTAAAGAACGTTTGAAAGGAATTCAAGAAGATAAATTAGATTGGGGAGCAGCAGAGATGTTGGCGTACGCATCATTACTTGATGAAGGTCATCCAGTTCGAGTTTCAGGACAAGATGTTGAGCGTGGAACATTCTCTCACCGTCACGCTGTTGTAAAAACAGAAGATACTGAGGAAGAAATCATCACATTGAATTTACTTTCGGAGAAACAAGCACCATTTACAATTTACAATTCATTCTTGTCGGAATACGGCGTACTTGGATTTGAATATGGATACTCATTGGTAACTCCATATGGATTGACAATTTGGGAAGCCCAATTTGGAGATTTCTACAATGGAGCCCAAATAATGGTAGATCAATTTATCACCGCTGGAGAAGACAAATGGGCTACTCAAAGTGGATTGGTAATGCTACTGCCTCATGGTTATGAAGGACAAGGAGCTGAGCACTCAAGTGGTCGAATGGAACGATTCTTACAGCAATGTGCGGATTTGAATATTCAAATTGTGAATACCTCGACTCCTGCGAATCACTTCCACGTATTGAGAAGACAGATGAAAAGAGAGTTTAGAAAACCATTGGTTGTATTCTCTCCAAAAATGCTTTTACGTCACCCACGAGCTACTTCATCATTGGATGAAATGGCGACAGGAAACTTCCAAGAAGTAATTGACGATCCAACTGTTAAAACTGAAAACGTCGATACGGTTGTTTTTTGTTCAGGTAAATTCTACTATGAAGCGACAGAAAAAGCGCAAGAAATAGGAGCGGAAAATATGGCCTTTGTCCGTGTAGAGCAATTGTATCCACTTCCAAAAACACAAATCGACGCGGTTTTAGCGAAGTATAAAAATGCAACAAACATATTGTGGGCCCAAGAAGAGCCTTCAAATATGGGAGCATGGACATACATGGCAATGGAATTGAGAGAATTGAACCTTACAGGTATTTGCAGAAGACCATCTGCGGCAGCTGCAGAAGGATCACATGATTTGCATAAAAGAAGATTGGAGCGTTTGTACAAGGAATTGTTTGCATACGCAAAAACCAAAGTTAAGGCTTAATTGAATTATTAATGAGAAATTATAAATTCATAATTGCACAATTTATAATTCATAATTAAAAAGAAGATGTCAATATTAGAAATGAAAGTACCGAGTCCAGGAGAGTCAATTTCAGAAGTTGAAATTGCTGCATGGATGGTATCTGATGGAGATTACGTTGAAAAAGATCAAGCGATTGCAGAAATAGATTCTGACAAAGCTACACTTGAACTTCCTGCTGAAGAAAGCGGAACCATTACTCTTAAAGCGGAGGAAGGTGATGCAGTTGCTGTAGGTGCGGTTGTTTGCTTAATTGATACATCAGCTGAAAAACCTGCTGGATTTGAATCGACAG
>JABSPC010000470.1 GCA_013215515.1 Crocinitomicaceae bacterium | reverse complement strand
AGTCCTTATTTTTTCGACTGAAATCAGCAGCCCTGGGACATTTACAACTCGAATGGCTAAGGTTAATGCTGAACTAGAAAAGTCTGAAAAGCCAAAAGTCGTTCTTCAAACGAAGACGGAACCAGATTACTTTGGCGGAATCATGAGTTTTATGCTTCCTATTATTATTCTAATCATTATCTGGTTGGTCGTTATGCGCCGTATGACTGGTGGTGGAGGAGGTGGAGGCGGAAGCCAAATCTTCAATATCGGTAAATCAAAAGCCAAAGTTTATGACAAAGGAAAGTCAACGAATACAACTTTCAATGACGTAGCCGGACTTGCAGAAGCTAAAGCAGAAATTGAGGAGATTGTTGAATTCTTGAAAAACTCTAAAAAATATACTGAATTAGGTGCTAAGATTCCTAAAGGAGCGTTGCTTGTAGGCCCTCCAGGAACGGGGAAAACATTACTAGCTAAAGCCGTTGCCGGTGAAGCTAAGGTGCCTTTCTTTTCTTTGTCTGGTTCAGATTTCGTTGAGATGTTTGTTGGTGTTGGTGCTTCTAGAGTACGTGACTTATTCAAGCAAGCGAAAGAAAAAGCTCCATCAATAATTTTCATTGATGAGATTGATGCAATCGGAAGGGCAAGAGGGAAGAATAACAGCTTTGGTTCGAACGACGAAAGAGAAAACACATTGAACCAACTGTTAACGGAGATGGATGGTTTCGGAACAAACTCAGGAGTAATTATTCTTGCAGCAACAAACCGTGCAGACGTTCTTGACAACGCATTGACAAGAGCAGGGCGTTTTGACCGTCAGATCTACGTTGATATGCCTGATTTGAATGAGAGAAGAGAAATCTTCCAAGTTCACTTGAAGCCATTAAAACTGAAAAAAGGATTAGACATTAGTTTCTTATCAAAACAAACTCCAGGGTTCTCAGGAGCGGATATCGCTAACTTATGTAATGAAGCAGCACTGATTGCAGCTCGACACAATAAAAAGTCCGTAGAGAAACAAGATTTCTTAGACGCTGTTGACAGAATTGTAGGTGGACTTGAAAAGAAAAACAAGATTATCACACCAGGGGAAAAACGTTCAATTGCTTACCATGAAGCAGGTCACGCCTCTGTATCTTGGTTATTGGAACACGCAAACCCTTTGGTTAAAGTAACAATTGTTCCTCGTGGGAATTCGCTTGGTGCAGCATGGTATTTACCGGAAGAAAGAAGCATTACAACAACAGAGCAAATCTTAGATGAAATGTGTACTTCATTAGGAGGTAGAGCTGCTGAATTACTGACCTTTGGAAAAATAAGTACGGGTGCTTTAAGTGATCTTGAAAAAGTGACAAAACAAGCATACGCAATGGTTTCAATTTACGGATTGAATGAAAAAATTGGTAACCTTTCGTTCTACGATCCAAACGGAAATCAATTTACAAAACCGTATTCTGAAGTAACTGCAAGAATTATTGATGAGGAAGCGAGTAAATTGATCGAGGCTCAATATCAAAGAGCACTGAAAATACTTGGTAAGCATAAAGATGAATTAGGAAAATTGGCAGATAAACTTCTTGAAAAAGAGGTGATCTTTAAGGAAGATTTAATCGAGATCTTCGGAAAACGCCGTTGGGACAAAGAAGAGGACTATACAGAACCAGTTTATGCTGAGGAATCACAAGACACTGATGACGACGAATCAGAAAATGGAGAATCAACTGAAGAAGAAAAAGCGAGAGCTTCTGAAGGGGAATCCGCAGATGACCAATCAAAAGATTCCACTCAAGAAAAAAAGGACAAGCCTGACGTTGAAACTAGTGAAAACGCCTAGTTGAGAACTACATTTTTCATTCAAATAATGAATACGAAATAGGAACTAAATAAGCTCTTATTATAAGACGAAAATATTCCCGCTGTGATCATTCATTAGCGGGATTTTTCTTATTAAGCATTTGGTTATCTTTACCCCCGCGTTCGAACAATAGCCATTGAAAAACCAAGAAAACACTAAATACAGATCATGAACAACTTGATAATTAGAGCCATCTCTGGAGCTGTATTTGCTTTTTTAATACTTGGTTCGATCATTTTTGAGCACAGAGCAGCCACTGGAGTTTTGTCCATTGTAATGCTTATTGGTTTAATTGAATTCTACAAGCTCTTTAAAAACCATTCGATCATTGACATTGATTGGCGTATTGGAACAGCAGTGGGGGCTCTCTTATTCGGTTTAGCAGTATGTGCACTTTACGGTAAAATTCCTCTAGTTGCACTTTGGCTTGTTCTACCTATCGTTTTCTTAATGCTTCTAACAGAACTCTGGAGAAAGAAAAAGAATCCAATTTTGAATGGAGCAATTCTAATAATGGGAATTATTTATATTGCCCTTCCATTCTTCTTGCTGATACTCATTAATTTCTTTGATCAATATTTTGCTTCCTTCAACTATACTGACTCCTTTCAATTTCCACTTATAGCAGGAATGTTTTTAATGATTTGGGCGAACGATACCTTTGCATACCTCACGGGGCGAATGTTCGGTAAAACGAGATTGATAGAACGCGTTTCACCAAATAAAACATGGGAAGGAACAATTGGCGGAATTGTATTTACAATTGGCGTTGGGTGTCTTTTTGCATTTGTAATAAACACACCAGGTTATTCACCAATGTTCTGGATCGTATCTGCGTTGATTATTGCGCCGTGTGCAATTGTAGGCGATCTCTTAGAATCCCTTTTAAAGAGATCTCTCAACATCAAAGATTCTGGAAACATAATGCCTGGACATGGTGGAATTCTAGACCGTTTCGATGCTACGTTATTCGCAATTCCATTTTTTGTGGCCTGGACATCTATTTATCTATATTCTTTAGCGTAAATTCGCAAAATGAAAATTCACAGAGAAGGTTACGTTATAATCCTTGTAGCATTTTTAATTCTTTCCGCTATTCAAGTCGGAAACTACTTTTTGTATACTTATACAGAATTGCTTTGGCTGTACGCCTTGCTCTCATTTGGCGCATTAGTAATGATGTATTTAGTCGTGCAATTCTTCCGTATCCCGAAAAGAGAATGTGTATTTTCTGAAAACGACATCATGTGTCCAGCAGATGGAAAAGTTGTTGTAATCGAAGAAGTTGAGGAAACAGAATATTTCAAAGACAAAAGAATTCAAATTTCGATTTTCATGTCACCATTGAATGTGCATGCGAATTACAATCCAATTTCTGGAATAATCAAATACGTGAAGTACCACAAAGGATTGTTCTTAGTCGCGTGGCATCCAAAAAGCAGTACAGATAATGAGAGATCAACATTCGTAACTCAGCACAAGAATGGACAAGAAGTATTGTTCCGCCAAATTGCAGGAGCAGTAGCGCGAAGAATCTGTTATTATGCAAAGACCTATCAAAATGTGAGTACGGGTGAAGAGTTTGGATTCATTAAATTTGGCTCCAGAATTGACCTTTTACTTCCCATTGGAACTAAGATTGATATCAAGATTGGCGATAAGGTTCAAGCAAAATTAACGAAGATTGGAGAGTTAAAATCTTAATCGACTGTTGGCCAACCATTTTTTATTGTAAATTGAGGACTTGAATCAAATAACGCCCTAGATATGAAAAAATTATTTTTAGTTCTTTCTCTAACATTATTCGTTGGAACTGTAGCAACAGCAAACTATTCTTCAACTGACAACACAGTTAAAACTGAAGTTGAAAAAGAAAAGAAAGAGAAGAAAAAGAAAAAGAAAAAGAAAAAAGCAAAAGCTAAGGCAAAGAAAAAATGTTCTTCTTCATCTTGTTGTTCTGGCGCTAAGAAAGCAGCTTAATTTCTTTTAATAGATATTAGAAAGCAGCATCCTTTATTGGGTGTGGCTTTTTTATTGTTTTGTACTTATGCCAGTAGTTGAAACCCATTATGGAATAAATCAAAATCGGGAAGCCCAATTTATAGATATTCAGATCATATTGAAAAGTATGTTGGAAAAATTGACATGGTATTTCATGAACTAATTTCTGATAAAGTACATATTGATGTCCATTGGGTCAAGCCTTCAAAGGAAAGACCATTTCATACATTAATCACATCAGGAATGAGTGACAAACCAATGAACACGCCTGAGGATGTTGAAGGGAATGAATATGCAGAATTAAGTATTTGCCTTCCACAAGATTGGGACTTATCAGAGGAAGGGCAGAAAGATGAAAACAACTATTGGCCAATTCGATGGTTAAATTATTTAGCTCGATTTCCGCATGGTTACGATACCCTACTTTGCTTTGGACATATAATTCCAAATGGAAATCCAGCAGAACCTTTTGCTGACAATACTGCCCTGAACACAGCATTACTGCTTCCAACCACAGTTTTTGATGACTCTTTTAGGGAGCTGAAACTAGATAGTAAAACGATTCACTTTTATTCTCTCATTCCTCTATATTCAGAAGAGGCTTCTTTGAAACTAAGAAAGGGAGTCGAAGCATTATACGATAAATTTGATCAAAATGGCGTAAATGATATTGTAGATATTAAAAGAAAAAACACGGCTAAAAAGAAGTTTGGATTCTTTTAAGAACCTATTTAACCACACCTATCATGTCAATCCCAAAGAACAGTCGCATAATCAATACGGCATTTTACTTATTTCTAGTAATCTGCATTATTATCCTGTAGACAAGAAAATAAAACCAAGAACGCAAGAGCCTTGACTTATAAGGCAGAATTAGAGATCTGAAATGATACCGTTCCTGAAGCCTATAAAAATTACCTGAGCACAAAATGCCGTGGTAGTATTCGGATTAACTATGACAGTCGCGGAAATATAAGAATGGACTATTTTGGAGATGGTGAAAATGAGCTGAGTTACACTATTTACATGCTGAAAGTCACATCATGTACGCTAAGTGGAGAAACCTCGATACAACTTATTAACTACGACACCACAATAAATATATATTGGACTCAACGGAAAACATTGATCAACCAAATGGGTTCTCACTTATATTATTCACATTTTCAAAATACCACACGAAATAATATTCAAGAATTTTACTTCATCCGAGATTCATTATTAGTTGATCCTTTGTTATATAAAGGCTGAATTCAAGTCACAAATGCAACTTCTGAGTTAAACAATAATTTTTCCATTACTAATATAGGGGTTTCATATTTATATCTCTTTCTGGGTCTATTGTTTAACTTGTTTTCTATTTCGGTAATTCTTTGATCGGTT
>JABSPC010000047.1 GCA_013215515.1 Crocinitomicaceae bacterium | reverse complement strand
GCGCCTTGTAATGGTTCCTCGCTACGGCATAAACGACGCTCATATTAATATAGGATTGAATCAAGAATGCACTGTCTTTTTTTTGTAAAGATAGATCCAACTATTTTTGGTAATATTTCAAAGCGAGCTCATAGTTTTCTATGAACAATTCCAATCACATTATAGGAATTTATTAGGCCTCCAATGTCATTTGTTATTTTTCTAACTTCAAGACTCTTCTTATAGTATTCGATTGATTTGTCGTATTCCTCTTTGTATCTATAAATGGCCCCAATATTGAAGTTTATGGAAGCGATTATAACAGTGTCATTTAATTTCATGAAAATATCTTGAGCCTTGAAATAGTATGATAAGGATTCAGAGTAATTCCCAAACTTCCTGAAAATAATACCTTTAAGATTAAGAATGTTCGCTTTGGATTCTAAGTAATATATGTGAGGGTTTTTATCCTCTTTTAAATGTTTAGGGATTATCTTTTCAGCTGCAATATATGATTGTAATTCCTTATCGATTGATTTTGTCTTCTTGTATAATTTTCCAATGCTCATATGCGCGTTGCATATAGTTGAATCCGAAGAACTATTGTTTACAACTTTAGTAAGCGAATCAATTTTCCCTTGGATTTGAGAATTAGCAGTAAAATTGAAACTGATTAATGCCAGTATCGTTAAAAAGAAATTTTTAAAATAAAATCTTATCATAGATACTACCAAAACACGAATTAGTAGTTAAACGAAACCATAAGGAATTCGCATTGATTTGTTGTTTTAATTTCAAGTGCGCTTGATGCGACAAGTGAATCGTTTTCATTGAAGGTTGTACCATTACATTCAAACGACCCTTTGGCTAAGAACAGAAGTGTTAAGTCATTTTTTGATTCTATCGAAACAGAAGCGTTTGGTGAATAGGACATGTGTTTTACGGTTGCGTTACCATTTTTCCACATTACGTTGAAGTCACGAACTTTTCCATGACTTCGCGTATTCTGGTCACCTCGAAACGTATTTTGTCTGTAAGGCTTTAAATACACTTCGTGCTGGTTGTCATGAATTAACTTTAGATCTCCTTCAAGTACAGTTAAGGTTCTATTTACTCCAGGTAAAGAAGTAAAGACCGTTGATGCCAAATTAACTGTAGCAACGCTGATTCTAAGATTGTAATTTCCCTCTTTGAAATTGGAGCCGTGCGGATGAATCAAGATTTCGAAAGTCTCTCCACCTGACCATTCAGTTACTTTTGCATCTTTAAAACGAATGATATCCATATTATCTGTTTTTCAACTCATTTAAAGTTGTTATAAAATCCGATTTTATTTGGTCGTAGTTATCGCTTTTTCCTTTTGACATTAAAACGCCATTCGCGATAGTGCCACGTTGTTGACCTGCATCAGCGGTGTAGATGATACTCGATGCTAAGTTCCCTTCTGAACAAGTTGCAAGAAGGGGAGAGCTTGGTTCCAGAATAGATGCATTCAAGACATCGCCTACTTTGAAATAATCAGAACTAAAATTGTTCATCGCTTTTCTCCCAGCTTCTATTGCCATTTTTATAGCATATTCACCACTATTACCTGTTGTTTCAGAGGTGAATGTATTTCGCTTGTGTGTAATCAATCGTTGGCCGTAATCAAGAAGTCTCAATTCTTCCAATGGATTTAATCCAACGTGGCTGTCAGTTCCAATGCTCCAATTCCCTCCTTGTGCTTGAAAATCGCGAAGTGGAAAAATACCATCTCCTAAATTTCCTTCAGTGCTTGGGCAGATGACAACGTTTGTTTTACTTTTGGCAATTCCAGAAGTTTCTTCCTTCGTTAAATGTGTTGCATGAATCAAGTGAAATCTATCATTGAGCTTAACATTGTCCAATAACCATTCGACCGGTCTTTTGTTCAAGTAGGTAATAGAATCATCAATTTCCTTTAATTGCTCAGAAATGTGAATATGAAACGGTATGTCCTGAGGTCCTGACTTCGCTATTTCAGCTATATCGTTTGGTTCAACGCCTCTCATGGAATGGATTCCCAATCCGATATTTGCGTGTATATATTGTTTGCAAGCCTCTGAGCTCGACTCTAAAAGCCTCAAATAACTATCTATGTTCGGTGAGATAAATCGTTTTTGACCTTCTGTTGGTGCTTTACCAAATCCTCCTTTTTGATAGAATATTGGGACGAGTGTAATGCCAATTCCGGCAGTTTTAGCAGCTCCAATCATTCGACTTCCCATTTCACCGAGATTCGCGTAATGTTGTCCGTCTTTATCGTGATGAACATAATGAAACTCAGCAACATTGGTGTATCCATGGCGTAACATCTCAGCGTAAAGCATGGCCGCAATGTTTTCCATTTGATCTGGATTCACACTTAATGCCAATCGGTACATTGCATCTCTCCACGACCAGAAATCATCAGAAGTATGAGAGATATTGTGCACCTCAGCCAAACCAGCCATTGCATATTGAAAAGCATGCGAGTGCGCATTTTGAAACCCAGGAATAGCAAGTCCTTTTACGTGCGTCCCTTCTTTGTTTGCATTTTCTTGAATAGAAGTAATGCTCCCATTCTCATTTGTAGAAATCAGTACATTTGATTTCCAACCATCGTTTTGTAAAATTTTATCGAAGAAAAAGTGTCCCATTTTAAATACGATCTAATTCTGTGATTAAGTTGCTGAACGTTCTTTTCAAAACCACTCTCATTTTATCTGCTCGGGTTTCATCAAACGCCAATTCTTGATCGTCCATGTAGAGGATCTTATTCATTTCCAATTGCAATGCATGTTGGTTGTTTTCAGGCTTTCCGAAATAACGCGTAATGTGTCCACCTTTGAATGGTGTATTGTGATTGACGCCATATTCTCCAGACTTGAGCTCAGAAAGTGTTGTTTCTATTAATTTCGGGTGTGCTGTTTTTCCATCGTTGTTTCCAAGAATCATATCGGGAAAAACGTCTTTTCGAATGGTCGGGACGAGATGTCGAATGGAATGCGCATCCCATAGTAGTGCTTTTCCAAATTCCGCTTTGCGTTCATCGAGCAATTCTTGAACCTTTTGATAATAAGGCCAATAGTAGTTTGTCAATCGACGTTTAACTTCTTCTTGATTTGGGATTTTATCCTCAGAAACATAAATGTCTTTTCCAAAGAAATCTGTCGTTGTTGTTAATCCAGTAATAATTCTTCCGTCATCATAGAGAGGAGCGCTTTCCGGATCTCTGTTTAAGTCGATTACCCAACGGCTATATTTCGCATAGATAATTGTGATTCCCAATTCTGATGCAAAGTTGTACAAGTCGTGAACAAACCAATCCGTATCATCGGGTGCTTGAGCCATTTCAGGAACGTAGTCCCCAATTATTTCTGAAGGGAAATCTGTTCCACAATGCGGAACGCTTAAAATAAATGGGATTTTAGCCCCTTTTGGCTCGACAATATGGAATGGACCTGACATAAATACTGTTTAGAACAAATTTAGCATTGTTTCCCTATCTTGTGCGAAGTATGGAGTCAAATTCAATAGAAGAAAAGAAGGAATCATCTTTATTATTAGCCCTCATTCCTATGTTATCAATGGTTGTATTGATTGGCGTTGGAAATCTTTGGATGGGAATTGATTTAAAGTTTATTTTATTATTGTGCGCACTAATCGCTGGCGGAGTAGCCCGATATGCTGGGGTTACAGTCGATCAAATGATTGCTGCAATTGGTACAGTTTTCAAAAAAGCATTTCCTGTAGTTCTGATATTAATCGCGATAGGTGGAATTGTTGGAACTTGGATTTATAGCGGAACAGTACCCTATTTGATTTATTATGGATTAAAAGTTCTACATCCTGATTATTTACTGGTCACAACATTTATAGTTACTGCGGCAGTGTCGACATTTACGGGTACAAGCTATGGGTCTGCTGCGACAGCAGGAGTTGCTTTTATGGGGATAGGTTGGAGCATGGGAATTCCAGCACCGATGGTTGCAGGTGCAGTTATTTCAGGTGCTGTATTCGGTGATAAAATTTCTCCAGTTTCCGATACGACAAATGTTAGTGCTATTTCTGCCAATATAACAGTGTATCAGCATATCCGAGGCATGCTTCCCAATGTTCTTATCTCGGCAGCTATTGCAATTGTTGCCTTCACGATTCTGGGACTATACAACGGTGGATCAGCTGTTATAAATGATGATGTTCAAGGGATTATAACTGATTTAGAAGGGATGTTCAATTTTAACCTGTTCATGCTTTTGCCTGCTATTATTGTTTTTGTGGGGGGATATAAAGGATATAACCCTGTTGTTTTAATGATTTTTTCATCATTAATCGCAATCGTTATTGGAGCAATCAGTAACGGTTTTGGAATGCAAGATGGTGCTGTAGCAATGATTTCAGGGTTTAATGTCAGCATGTTTGACTCCGATGTTATTAATCCGAATAATATATCTGACAAATTAACCTTATTGCTTAATAGGGGAGGCTTTAACGGAATGATGAGCGGAGCGGTGCTTTTCTGTGTCTTGTCGATTTCATTTGGCGCTATAATGGAAACATATGGAGCATTAACAAAGTTGGCCAACCTCTTGCTGAAAAGGGTAAGGTCCACTTTTGGACTTATAGTATCGGCATTCTTTTCAGGAGCAATTCTCAATGGGATTTCAGGTAGCGCAATGTTTTCTATGCTTACAATTGGACAATTATTCACACAACCATTCAAAAATAGAAATGTCCCAGCTCCTGTATTATCAAGGTCTATGGAGAATTCGATGACCTTGCTAGAGTCGTTATTACCTTGGCACACAACAGGTGCTTATATGGCACTCACGCTTGGAATCGGCACGCTGGAGTACCTCCCTTATGCATTTTTCAATATCATCGGAATTGCCCTCTTTTTTGTTCTTTCTTATCGGACGGTTGGGAAGTTGAAGTTGTAGTTCCGATTCTCAAATTGTGTTTTCGATCTTTATTCTTAATTGATTTAAAAATTTAGACGCTTCTGAATTGATTTGGAGTACTTCCAGCGTTTTTCTTGAAAAATGCTACAAAATTCGATGTATCACTAAACCCAAGCTGGAAAGAAATGTCATTAATCGTTTTTGTTGATTGATTCAATAGCGATTTTGCTTCTAGAATAAGGTATTCTGTAATGATTTGTTTGCCCGTTTTTCCAGTCGCTTTTTTTATACATTCCGCGAGATAAATGGAACTGAAATTTAATTTCTGAGCATAATAGTCCAATTTTTGTCTCTTACTTGGTGTTTGCATGATTAGGGACTCAAATTTATATACAACTTCTTCAACCCTAGAATTGGCTACACTTTTAACCTCACCTTCAATAAACATTTGGTTGGACTCAAAAAGCATAATAGTTAGGTAGGAGCGTATAATTTCAAGATTGTCTTTATCCAATTCATTGAAGCAAGTATAGATTTTATCCATATGATCTATGAATAGATTATTTTGTTGCTCGGTTAAAGTATACACTGGAGGGCGATTCACATTGAAATAGGGAAAGTTTTTTAAGAGGCTATAATTGGACGGGGAAATGTTTAGAAACTCAGATGAAAAAACAAGACTATACCCAACCGCTCCTTTTTTAAAACTTTTAACATCGAATGATACAACCTGATCAGGTGCAATAAAAATGATATCCACTTTTAAGCTATTATACTTGGTACCGTCAACGGTTAAATTTGCATCATGATTACTGCTGGTCACAATTTGGAAAAATCCGAGTTTGCGCGATCTTACCTTAATAATCGGAGTTTTTTGCTCGTATTTGCTCTTGTCACCGAATTCTGACAAATTCACAATATGAAAGTCATTGTGTTTCTGTAAATGCCCCATGTGGCTTAATTCCAAATAGGACGTGATGTTTGGGCAGTAAATGTCTTCGCTTTCGTACTTCATGTATTAAAAATACTCTTTAACCATTTAAACTTAAGACTGTTTTATCCAGCTTTATTTGCATAAAGCCTTTAAATGCAGTACCTTATATGAATCGCTCTGCAAGGAAGATGAAACCAAATGTTAATTGATCCGTTACAATATAAACAAGAGGTTATGAAACGCTATTACATCATATTACTACCATTGCTTGTTCTTTTGTTACTTTCATCGTGCAATAAACAAGTCGACGATAAATATCAACCACTGGTATTCGTCAGTCTGGTCGCATCTAGTTCGACGATGGCGCCGAGTGAGGATGTTGGTATTACAGCAGATGCTTCGGGTACACTTATAAATTATTATTGGAGCTATAATTCAGGATCAATGACTGGAGGTGGAGATCACATTCAATACACGAATGTTGAACCGGGTTCTCACCTTGTTATTTGTACTGTTGTCGATAGTGAAGGTGAAATCGAACAAAAGCAAGTAACAATTACAGTTCAGTAATTATTCAGCGCAATTTGAATTTCTTTTCGTATCCGTAATTGAAATTATTTTCCAACCCTTTTTCGTAGAAATCAATTGAAATGAATTTACACCGCAGTGAAGAAATTTGTCACCCAGATAAAAACTATAATCCATCCAGACCTGAGCTAAGTTTTCGTCTCTATGAATAATAACGTTAGAAATGCGCTCATCCCAAACTTTGTCATGTGGTGTTCCGACGGCCGTAATGAATTCATCCAAACTT
>JABSPC010000469.1 GCA_013215515.1 Crocinitomicaceae bacterium | reverse complement strand
TCAAATAAGAAACTTCAAAAACTGGTTGAGAGGCGTGCATTCATACTGCAACAAAGAGACTCTAAATCAATATATTGAAGAGTATTTATTTCGGTTTAACCGATTGAATTTCAGAGAAACAATCCTAGAAAAACTTCTTTATAGAATGATTAAAGAAAACCCAATCACCTATCAGTCAATCAAATACTCTGCGATCTAAAGGGGTAACCCTAAAACTTAATTAAATCGTTTGGCAAGCCATCCTAAGGTGCGAAGGCTCAGTTATAGTAATTACCAAATAAAATTACCGTTATGAAAACTTCAATTCTATTATTCGTTACACTGCTTACCGCAGGCTCTGTTTTTTCACAAACAAAAACTGTTTCAGGTGCAACTTTTAAGTCGCAAATGGATATTAAAGGGGCAAAACTGGTTTATAATGGAGCGGGCCTTAGAGAGAAATATACGATTGATATTTATGTTGCAGCTCTTTACTTTCCAAATCAAACAATGAACAGTTCAGCCGTAATTGGGGCAAACGAAATTCAAGCAATTAATATTGAGCTTGTTTCTAATAAAGTGACAAGAGAGAGATTCAATGCAACAGTAAAGGAGGGGTCCGGTAAAGTGACTGACGGTAAGGCAACCGCATCTAACATTAGTGCCTTTACAGGGTTCTTTTCTTCTGAATTAAAAAAGGAGACGACATCTTGATTATTTACAAGCCAGGCAAGGGGGCTGCTGTTATGGTGAATGGAAAGTACAAAGGCTTGGTTGCAGGCTTAGAATTCAAAAAAGCCTTGTTTTCAATTTGGTTAGGATCAAATCCAGCGGATAAAAAATTGAAAAGTAAAATGCTGGGTAAAGTATAGGATTAGATAAATTCAAAATCAACGCGTCTATTGCGTTGTCTTCCTTCAGAAGTGTCATTTGTAGCGGCTGGATTCAATTCTCCTTTGAAATCGAATTCCAGTCGTTCCTTTTTCAAGCCGTGATTAACGAAGTATTGAATGATTGCTTTTGAGCGTTCTTTAGAAAGTTTGTCGTTATAACCTTCAGTTCCTTCGGCATCGGTGTGCCCAGTTACTTTAACACGTAAATCTGAATGTCCTTTTACGATTTTAATCATTGCATCAAGGAAGTCATTGTGCTCATCACGAATATTAAATTTATCGAAATCAAAGTAAATTGGTTCGAATACAAAATTATCTCTTTCAATTTTACGAATAACTGGAGCACTTAGTCCGCCCTTGTAATCTTTTAAGAATTGAGCAAACCAAATATGGCTTGCATGAGAATCTTTCGTTTTTGACAATTCGAAATATGATTTATACAGAATCAACTCACCTGATGATCTTTTGCAATCCGAACTCTTGAAAGATCCAGTTAAGTATCCCTTTTTAGAGTCGTACGTTAGTTCACCGAACTTTCTGCACCATTTCATTTTTGATGTTTTACTATTCAGACCAACTGCAATTTGCTTGTAATTCAGGACATCAGATTCTTGAGTTCCGCCTAAAACTGTAATTGCGAAATAGTCTGTTTCAAACTTTTCTTCGCGAATATTACCCGTTAGTACTCCATCTGAGAGTTTAAAGTCGACGTA
>JABSPC010000468.1 GCA_013215515.1 Crocinitomicaceae bacterium | reverse complement strand
TAATTAATTCAATAGATAATTCATCATCATTTTTCTTGATTTTTTGGATAGCAATTGACTTTGGACGATAATCAGCTACTGCGGCAGAGAATATGCCATAAGAACAGTCCTTCCAATGAGACTGAACCGTTAATAACATTTCATCAGCAGATTTAATTGGGAGAAAAATCAAATTGTCGTGCACCAACTCCTCCTTAGTAGGACCTGAAACCAAAACAACGTGAGCACCTCTACTTAAAAGCTCTTCAGCAATTCTGTACCCCATTTTACCACTAGAGTAGTTTCCGATAAAACGAACTGGATCAATTGACTCAAACGTAGGCCCTGCCGTAACAAGAACCTTTTTCCCTTTAAATTCTTCCTCTAATTGCGCTTCGAAATAATCTTGAATCGCTTGTTGAATCTTTTCAGGGTCCGCCATTCTTCCTTCTCCGCTGAGTCCAGAGGCCAATTCACCTGATTCGGCTGGAATAATACCCACTCCATATTGAACTAGTAAATCGAGGTTTCTTTTCGTAGTTGGATGTGCGTACATATCCAAATCCATCGCTGGTGCAACAAGGGTTTTCGTTTTCATGGACAGATAAGTAGCCAGTAACAAATTGTCGCTACTTCCGTTCGCCATTTTACTTAATGAATTGGCTGTTAGAGGTGCTACAACAAATATATCTGCCCACAAACCGTACTCAACGTGATTGTTCCATGTACCGTCTTCCTTATTCCAGAATTCTATTCCAACAGGGTTTTCAGATAAAGTTGATACAACTAGAGGGCTTATAAAATCAGAAGAGGCTGGAGTCAATATACATTTGACTTCAGCCCCTGATTTTTTTAATAACCGTATAAGGAAAGCAATTTTATATGCTGCAATTCCTCCGGTAATTCCAAGAAGGATGCGTTTTCCGAGCATTTTTTTTTATTTAGTCTTCCACTACAGGATTTCTAACGTAGATTTTATCTTCCATTAACTCTTGAATCGCCATAGCAACAGGCTTAGGAAGTCTTTCATAAAATCTAGAGATTTCAATTTGTTCTCTATTTTCAAAGACTTCTTCAAGATTATCAGTTGTCGAAGCAAACTCTGCCAATTTCTGAGTAAGTTCTTCTTTCAAGTCAACGCTTAATTGATTTGATCTTTTAGACATCAAAACGATAGACTCGTAAATATTACCAGTCATTTCTTCGATTTCGTCTGTGTTTCTTGTTATTGTAGTCTTTTCAGCTGTACTATTCTTAAAACTCATAAGTCTAATTAATTGCTTGAACTCTTTATTTTACTTAATTCACTTTGCATGATCCGTTTATAGTTCATCAAATCGTTAACTCTGTCTGATGACGGAAACAAGGATACAAAGGTATTATATCTTTCAATAGTATCATTGATTCTTTCCACTTTTTTGTTCTCAATGCTATTTTTTGCTAACAAGTAAGAGTTTTTCACGAGAATAAAATAGACCTCTTCTTTAAACTCTGACATCGGATAATCCTCGAGGAACGTGTTTGCTGCGCTCACAGCCGCTGCAAAACGTTGTGTCTTAGCATAAAGTTTCACTGTAGTGTACTCTTTCAATTCCACTTTAAATCGAAGGCCATCCATGATACCGTTGCATGAATCAACGAAATTCGAAGTAGGATAACGATCAACAAACTGTTGCAATCCATTTATAGCCAATTCAGTTTCAGTTTGATCCAAAGAAGATTCTGGAGAGTTGTTCACTGAACACATTGCACTTAGGAATAACGACTCTTCAGCTTTTATGCTGTATGGAAAACGTTGAGGAAATTGACCCAAATAATATCCTCCCATGTAGTAATCACCCGCGATATAATAGGCTTTACCCAATCTGAAATAGGCTAATTCGCCTTCATCAGTCTTAGGCATCCGCTGATAAATCTGCTCGTAAAGATTAATCGATCTTAAAATAACAGAACTGTTAATCTTTTCCTTTTCTCTTTTCGTTCCTGGGTGTTTAATCGTTGGCTTACTTCCTCTTTGGAAATAATCATTTGCCGTTACAATTTTTTTATCGTAATCATCCGACTTTACGACTTCATTATAATCAGAACAAGAAGTCACGGCAAGTACAAGAGATCCAAGAGCTATGAGAATTGTATTTTTCATTGTTATCAAAAGTACTACTATTAAATATTATTCAATGTTTATTACGGCTTAGTTTAACGCTTATTGTGTATTTAGCGAATTCTAAGGTTTTTACCAATTTGCAATACAGTAGTTGGCCGAATACCATTCAACTGGCATATTCTTGATACTGTTGTTCTGTTTCTCGACGCAATAGCCCCTAATGTATCACCTGATCGAACTCTATAATACTTACGATTACCACTAGCAACGGTAGTCCCCGAAGAGCTCGGCGTGTAACCACCAGGTCTAAACAAGCCTCGATGAACCATTAAGTTCTCATCCCGAACTTTACCTTCCTTAAAATCAATAATCTTTTCAGGATTCATTGGAATATCGTAGAAACGAACTTCAAAATGAAGATGCGATCCAAATGAATGGCCCGTATTACCACCTAGCCCTATTGGATCACCAGGTTTAACCGTTTGATTCGGCACAACAAGATGCTTACTTAAGTGTGCATAAAATGTCTCTAACCCATTGTGATGGCGAATAATAACCAAGTTCCCGAATCCGCTAGTATTGTATTTCGCATACCTAATTTTTCCTCCCCAAGCAGCACGAACTGTGTCACCTGTATTTAAATCAAGGTCCGTTCCATTGTGATTTCTACCCCTTCTCCACCCGAAATGTGAAGTAATATGTCTTCCATCAGTAGGCATATGAAACAAGCCGTCAAGGCTATCGCTTTCCATATCTTCTAAGCACAACCAAATTGTATCTTTCAACAAGTTCACGTTATTCGCCAAATTAGACGTATAACACATATCATGATCCCAGGATTGGATATAATTTAAGTTTGAATCAGTAGCAACCTGATCTGCCACGTAATGATTCATGACTCCGTCGAAGTTAATATCTTCAAGATATGTCCATGTACGGTTGGCAAAAACAATCATCGTTCCTTCGTCAGAATGGATGGTATCAATGATTTTCTGGGAATTTCCAGCCAGAGAGTTTAATGTTAGAAAAGAAATTAGGAGAAGTCGCATAATTTAAATTTTCTTGCTACAGCTAGTACTCAGCCGACACAAAGATAAAAAATTGAATTAATTATTCAGTCACTGCCATCACGAACACGCGATATAGTAGATCTTCATTTGGTTTAACTAAATCTTGGTACCCCATAGCACCGTAGGCTTCTTTGGATGGAACATGGACAAACATAAGGTCGGCCTTTTTAGCATTAATTAACGCTTTACGGAGCCCAGGAACAAGTCCTCCATCGCCTAAACCGTATCCATAAGGGTTATTTTCCCATTCCGTATTGAAGTATAATGGATTCGATGGAGATGATACCCAGCAATGAAATGAAATTCGATTTGTCTCACCAAACAGATTCGTGTTCGCCTTATTTTCATTCATCAACCATATTCTAGTTCCGTCAATTACTCTAGTAGGTTCGTTAAAACTCAAAATCCTAATTTTCAGAATGTTATTCGAATTCTTGGGGATTAACCCTTCGATTTCTTTGTTTCCCCTTATTTCACTTGCTGGAATGAAAATCTCGGCGAAATCACCAATTCTAAGCTCTTTTAAAGCGTTGTCCCAGCCTTCTTTCTGCATCTGAAAGCCAACCATAAAGGGAAAACTCGCTAACTGCCGAAGGTGATTTCCATCAATAACTTCACCGTTTTCCAAATACACTTTGTAATCGATATTGACCATATCTCCAGCTTTCACTTGTTCGCCTTCGCCATGTTCGTACCATTTAATGTTCAATCCACCCTTGATTTCCTTTTCGTCAACGATATCTCGATCCGCTTCAAAGTCCACAGTATTTGAATCGATTATTACCGTCGGATTCTTATTCGGGTTATTCGAATTATTGTTAGCCGTGATTTCCACGTCCTTGGTATCCCGCTTTTCATCTTTGTCACTACAAGACACAAGTGTCAATGTCGCTATTAAAATTAGCCAATGTTTCATTTCGTTATTCCTAATAAGGTTAAATCAATCACTAATGTTCTCTGAGGTGGGATCTTATCTAAATCACCTAAAAGCCCATGTCCAAGATGACTTGGAACAATAACTTTCGCCATATCTCCAACTTTCAACAGCTTTAATGCCTCTTGCATACCAGTTTCAACTTCACTGTGATCTATTATTACCTCGACGTATTCATCTGAATCCGTTGAATAGCATTCAGTTCCATCCAATAAACCGACAGAATATTCCACCTCCGCAATATCCCCAGAGACTAAGCCTTCACCTTCACCCGATTTATAAACCCAATAACGCAATCCCGATCCGGTTTTGGTCATCTCCCACTTTGGTCGCATTTCCAGATACAATTTGATATCAATCTCCTCTTGTTTTGCAAATTTGCTATTCAATTCAGATGATTGTATCTTATCCCATTCAAATTCTGGTTCAACCGGTTTTTTCTCTTCCGTACATGACACAAAAAGAATGGCAATCGCTATGTAAAAGAATTTATTCACCGAAATATTTAGGTATTAATGATTTAAATTTATCTAGAGTATCACTCATGTTCAAGTCACTTATCCCTCCAGCAGCAAACTTATGTCCGCCTCCGTCAAAATTCTCATTTGCCAACACATTCACCGGAGCTCCTTTTGATCGAAACGAAATTTTAATTCTTCCTTTGCTTTCCACAAAGAAAACAGCCGTTTGAACCCCTTCAACGGATAAAGCAATATTAACTAAGCCTTCGGTATCGCCTTTGATATAGTTAAATCGAGCCAATTCTTCTTCTGACAAAGACAAGATTGCAACACCATATTCCTGTACAACTTCTAACTTTTCAGAAATTGCAAAACCTCTCAGTTTTAACTTATCCATACGATTTCCATCATACGTTGACTCGTGAACATTTGTATGGTCCAATCCAGATTTCAAAAGGTTACCTAAAACCTCATGTGTTCTTGGCGTTAC
>JABSPC010000467.1 GCA_013215515.1 Crocinitomicaceae bacterium | reverse complement strand
GAATCCGAATCCCTGATAAGCGTATGGGTTCGTTTGTATGGTCTCTATTGTCCCTGCATATATATTGATTATTACACTTGGAACTATCGTGAGCATGAATGATAGTGCTGTTATTTCTAGTCCTGATAAGTGTTGTAAGGTAAACTTGATTGTATTTAAGCTGATTGCGTAGCAAAGTGTTGCGATTAGAATTGCGCCGACGTGTGTCCATGATCCAGAAAGGGATAAGTCCTGACCTGACAGTGTCAATAATATAATTCCCACAGTTCCAACGGCGATTCCAGATATTTGGAACACGGTAAGCTTGTTTTTGAAAACAACGAATCCAATTATCAGCGCGAAAATGGGAACGAAGCTATTTAGCATTCCTGCGTATCCAGATGAAAGTCCGGTTTCTGCGTATGTAAACAAGAATGCAGGAAAGAAGTTTCCGGCAAAGCCAACGAGAATTAATAATGCCAGATTCCGAACAGACTTGAGCTTCCCAATTGCTTTAACTGCAAAAGGAAGAAGAGCGATTGCGGCAATCAACATTCGAAGCGCAGCGACTTGGGTGTCAGAGAAGATAGGTGTCCCGTCTGATGTAAACATGCCAAGCTTCATGAGGATAAATGAGCTTCCCCAAACGCAAGCGAGAAGAATCAATAAAAACCAGCTTTTGTATGCTTTGTTCATGGCGCAAAATTACACCATTTATTCAATGTGGAAAGGTATGTGTGAAATTGTTGAAAACTGAGGAGTTTTCAACAATTTGAAATAATTCTACCACTTTATACCACTATGTTGTTCTGTTGAATTGTCCTTTATAATTGGGTTTTATTGGAAAATAATTGTAACCTTGTTGCTAAACCAACGTTCATACTTATCAACAATATGAAATCTGGTGGTAAAAAGTGGTAGAAATCAAGTATTTTTATCCCATTATTAAATTGTCATGGCAGGCTTAGTAGGAGAATTCGAGGTTAAAATGGACGCTAAAGGGCGTTTCATGTTTCCTTCCGGTTTACGGAAGCAGCTTCCTCCTACGGCTCAGCGAGATTTCATGTTGAATAAAGGTTTTGAGGATTGTTTGACACTCTTCCCACTTCACGAGTGGGAGAAGGTTAGTAACAAGCTTTCTAAAATGAATCTTTTCAAACCCAAAAACAGAATGTTTTACCGATTGTTCCATCAAGGAGCCAAATTGGTAAGCTTGGATAAGGCTGGAAGAGCCCTTATTCCTGTTGGGCACATGGAGCGTGTTGGGTTAAACCAGGAAGCAATGCTGATCGCATACAACGATCGTATTGAAATTTGGGACAAGTCGAAATACTTCGAAATGATCGAAGGTTCCATGGCGGATTTTGCTGATTTAGCAGATGAGGTAATGGGAGACTTGGAAAATGACAACGAATAAACCAGATTATCACGTGCCGGTAATGCTTCAGGAGTGTATAGATGCGCTTATGATCAAAGAGGATGGTGTTTACATTGACGTCACATTTGGCGGGGGTGGTCATTCCAAAGAAATTTTCAAGAAACTAAATGCCAAAGGGAGATTGATCGTATTTGATCAGGATCCAGATGCTCGTGAGAATGCTTGGGACGCTCCGAATTTTGATTTTGTTGCTGCGAATTTCGCGTACATATCAAATCATCTGAGACTTCTAGGGATTGAAAAAGTAGATGGTAT
>JABSPC010000466.1 GCA_013215515.1 Crocinitomicaceae bacterium | reverse complement strand
TAAAGCTTTGGGGTGGAAATTTTTGGACAAGTGGTTTTTACGCTAATACGGTTGGTCAATAATCAAATGAAGAAGTGATACGAGCTTATGTGAAAAACCAAGGAATGGAAAAAGAATATCAGAATTTACATAAAGAACAACTTAAGTTGTTCTGAGAGACCCCGATGGCTCTGCTTCGGGGAGCTTCATTATTTTACTACAACGCCTTCACGTAAGTTTTCGACGGTGGACGAAGCTTTGCGCCTTTGCTGAAGCTACGGCGCGAGGGCACATGGCGAAGAACTCAGCGAAGGAGCAAAGACACGAAGGCACTAATTTGACGAATATATTTCTGACACAATCGGACCTTACGGTCTACAAAACTTTGTGAAAAAAAATCCCTGAATTGGATTTGCCAAAACAGGGATTTCTTTTTTTTTAAACTTAAAAACTTAAAAACTTAAAAACTTAAAAACTTAAAAACTTAAAAACTTAATTAGACTTAAAAACTTAAAAACTTAAAAACTTAATTAGACTTAATCTCAAACTCAGTTCGTCTGTTTTCTTGCCTACCCGACGAAGTACCGTTTGAGGCAATTGGTGCACTAGAACCATATCCTTTCGCTTCCAAACGTCCAGTGTCGATTCCTTTACCCTTAAGATAATTCACAACGGCCTGTGCTCTGTCCTGAGAAAGAGCTGCATTCAATTTTGCAGATCCCGTATTATCCGTGTGCCCTGAAATTTCAATTTTTAAAGAAGGAACATCTTTCAATAGTTTAACCAAACGATCTAACTCTCTATTTGAAGTATTTCTCAACGAAGATTTTCCAGTATCGAAGAAGATATTACGCAATGCAATTTTACTTCCAACGGCGATGTTTTTCAATTCGATAATTTTGTTGATAAGGTTGTCAGCACTTCCAGTTGGAATATCGAAGTTCTCTGAGTGGAATAGATATCCTTCCGCTTTAACAGCAATACCGTAATTCTTTCCTGAAGCAAGCGTGATAATGAACTTACCTGTAGCACTGTTTGTAGTGAATGTTTCGATTAACTTTCCTGTAGCATTATCAGTAATTTCAATTTCTGACTCAACAGGTGCCTTAGTCATTGCATCAATCGTTTTCCCTTTAAAGACAGTAAATGACTTCTTTTTAACCTCAACCGTAGCCTCAATTGCATTGTCCTTAATCGGATTTACAATAGACGCCAATAAATAATCTTCTGTTACCATTGCTGGTTTTTTTGGTGGTCCAAAAAATGTTACTTTGTAGATGTCGTACCCCCCAGATCCACCTTCTCTATTTGACGCGATATAAGCGTACTTCCCATTTGCCGTAGCGGAGAAGAAGAAGTCATCGTAAGGTGTATTGATAGGATATCCCATGTTTACTGGTTTCGACCAAGCACCTTTACTTCCTTTTGAAACAAAAATGTCATAACCTCCATAAGACCCTTTTCCTTGCGACGCGATATACATTGTCTCGCCGTCAATAGCAACATAAATTGGCCCTTCATTGAAAGCACTGTTTACAGTTGATACCATTGTTGCCGCCATATAGTTCTTTATGATTTTACTCTGCATAGAACTGTACATGATTTCAAAGCCTCTTGAACGGTTTGCGTTGTCTCTAGCAAAATAGATGCTCCATCCATCAGCACTGTACGCACCATAGACATCGTTCGTACGAGGTGATGATATTTGATGCGGAAGAATTGCAGGAGGTCCCCAAGTAGCACCGCTCAATTTACTTTCATAAATATCCATGTTACCATCATTGAATCTGTGTAAAAGCATCTTCGTTCCGTCATAACTTAAGTTATTAGAAATCTCATCCGCCTCTGTATTCACACCGCCTTTAAGTGGTTGGGGTGAATTCCATATTCCATCGACAATCGTTGATGAATAAATGTCCTTGTCATAGGTTCCTGATTCACTAACCGTATGACCATTTGGTCGATCAGACGAATAAATAATCTCACCTCCATCAGTTGTTATTGCAGGCCCGAAGTCATTGTACTCCGTATTTAATTCCTTAACGTTATCAACCCATGCGCGAATTGGTATTGCAATACCAGCTTTGGCAGCAAGACATTCTCTTTTACGCTTTGATACGAATTTTGAAAATTCATCAGCTTGTCTATAGGCTTCGTTAAATTTGTTGTATGCTTTAATCGCATCGGTGAATTTACCATCCAATTGTAATGCTATACCATAATAATAGAGTAAGAACTTATCACATTCCACATCTAATTTGTGCGCCTTGTATAAGTATTCAATTGATTTATGACTGTATGGAGAGTTTGCATGACAGACACCAATCTTGAAATTTAATTCACCATTGTTTGGGTTGAATTTTTGGGCTATTTCATAGCTGATAAGAGCCATCTCATAATTGTGTCCTGGACCTTTTACGGCGAAAATCGCAGTGTTTCCTATTTCAAAATACTCATCCCCTTTTTTAATTGCTTCGGTAGCCTTTTTCAGGCCGTCTTTATCGTCTTTGAAGTTTGCCGATTTAAAATCTACGTTCTGAGCACCCACGATATAGGTAAGAGAAACGAAAACGACAGTTAATATATTTTTAAACATGATAATCTAAGTTTTAGTTTCCGCAGTTTCCAGCGTAATAAATTTTACCCATTTCCGATCCGAGCTCTTTGGCTTTTAACCAGTCTTGACAAGCTCCGTTCATATCTCTCAGCATCTCTTTGGCCATTCCTCGATTAACGTATGCCGCAGCATTGTCTTTGTCCATTTTAATAGCCTTGTTTGCCATATCCAATGCTTTTTTGTACTCTTCTTGTTTTAAGTAGATACCACTAATGTTTGCAGCGGCTGGAGAGTAATCAGCTTTTATACTAAGCGCTTTTTGGAAATCCTTTATCGATTCGCTATATCTGTTTTGATTCATTTGAACAACACCTCTATTATTGTACGCAAGGTGGAAGTTAGCATCGATTGAAATCGCCTGACTGAATGCAGCTAAAGCACCCGTGTAGTCCTTTAATTTAGATTTCGTTGTTCCCATGTTGTTCAATACAAACGCCATGTTTGGGTTTTTTCTGATTGCTGCTTGATAATCTGCGAGTGCCTTTGTGTAATCACCTTTCATTCGATGAGAAGATCCTCGATCATTTAAAGCGTTTGCGTTACCACCATCTAAGTCAATACTTTTGGTAAAGAACTTAATTGCAGCATCGTAATCTAGTTGTAAAAATCGAAGAGTAGCGTAGTTGTAATACGCTTTAGGATTACTTCCGTCCAATGCAATGGATTTCTCATAATCCGTTTCCGCATTCAAGTAATCATTTAATCCTTGATAAGATCGACCTCTTTGGAAGAATGCTTTGGAATAATCTGATTTTAATTCGATCAATCGCGAGAGAGTTTTAACACCATCGGCAAACTTTTCCGACTCATTTTCAGCAACTCCTTTATTATAGTAGGCAGCTGTAAAGTTAGGATCGAATTCGATTGATTTTCTGAATTGCTCAATAGCCGCTCCAAACTTTTTAGAACTGAAGAATTCAATTCCTTTGTTGTAAGCTTCTTGACTATTGGCTACTGCTTCGTTTTCTAAATTCAACGCAGTAATTGAATCTTTGTATGCTTGTTCTTCGGGAGTTAAGTCCCCTGGTTGAGAAAAAGCATAAGAACTGACTACCAGACATAGTAAGGTAATCATCGTTTTTGGTTGTATCACTTTGACAGAGTTTAATAATTAGGATATCCAAAGTACAAACTTTGTGCCGAAGTACGAGCAGAAGTTATTAACAACTAGAAGAATTAGTACCTTTAAAGTCTTAAATAAAGAAAATGTCGAAGGAAGTATTTATAGTAGATGGGGTTAGAACTCCAATTGGAAATTTTGGAGGTGCTTTAGGTCCAGTTAGAACAGATGATTTGGGTGCTCTCGTAATTAAAGAGTTAATGAATAGAAATTCAAACATCGATCCATTGTTGATCGAAGATTTGATTTTTGGATGTGCAAATCAGGCAGGAGAGGACAACAGAAATGTTGCTCGAATGAGTGGTTTACTTGCTGGATTGCCTTGGCAAGTGGGAGGGGAGACTGTTAACCGACTTTGTGCTTCTGGAATGTCATCTACGATTAATGCTTCAAGAGCGATAAAAGATGGGGCTGGAGATATTTATATTTCCGGTGGAGTTGAGAATATGACTCGCGGACCATGGGTGATTTCTAAGGTGTCAAAACCATTTGGTAGAGATGCTCAAATGCATGATTCTTCTTTTGGATGGAGGTTTATTAATCCTAAAATGGAAGAACTTTATGGTATAGATGGAATGGGAGTAACTGCTGAAAATCTTGTTGAAAAATATGGGATAGATCGTGAATCACAAGATCAGTTTTCATTGTGGTCTCAACAAAAAGCTACAAGAGCGATCGAATCGGGTCGTCTTGCAGAGGAAATAGTTGCGGTTTCAATTCCTCAAAGAAAAAAAGATCCAATTATTTTTGATACTGACGAGTTCGTTCGTTCAAACACAACGATGGAAACGTTGGGAGGTCTTAGACCTGCTTTTAGAAAGGGTGGCTCTGTAACGGCTGGAAATGCATCTGGATTGAATGACGGAGCAGCAGCTTTGCTCGTGGCTTCTGAAGATGCGGTGAATAAACATGGAATGAATCCACTGGCTAGAATAGTGGGTGCTTCGGTTGCAGGTGTTGAACCAAGAATCATGGGAATAGGGCCTGTTTATGCTTCTCGAAAAGTATTGGAAAGAACAGGTTTGACGTTAGACCAAATGGATGTGTTAGAATTGAACGAAGCATTTGCTGCGCAAGTTTTAGCATGCACAAGGAAACTAAATTTACAAGACAACGATGAGAGAATTAATCCGAATGGTGGAGCGATCGCTTTAGGGCATCCGTTAGGGATGACTGGAGCTCGTATTCTTCAAAGTGCTGCAATCGAATTGCAAAAGTCGAATAAGCGCTACGCCCCTGTTAGTATGTGTATAGGTGTAGGTCAAGGATACGCGACTATTTTGGAAAAAGCATAGAGTCCCAACCTAATAGGAATTAAATACGTCTTAGAAGCAATGAAAAACACAATATTTATTTTACTGTTAATAACGCTCGCAGCTTCTTGTAAAAAAGAACAAACAGTTTGGGAATCAGACTGGAGTGCGCCTATTATAAATGATACTTTGACCTTAGCGAATTTGGTCAATGATTCGACACTAGCTGAGAACTCAGGATTCTACGAACTAGACCTTACTAGAACGTTGTTTGATTTGGACATAAATGAAGTTGTCCAAATTCCTGATACAACCATTCAAGAAGAATTTACAAATTTGGGTTGGGACAATTTGCCTATTAATCCGGGGGCTAGTGTTTTGGGTGGATTGCAAGAAGAAGAGCATGAGATGGTGTTGGAAGATATTCAGCTAAAGAAAATTATTATCAAACAAGGAGTCATTGAAATCCGAATTGAAAACCCATTGGACGTTAATCTTAGCTTCGAACTAAATTTACCAGGATATACTAAAGATGGTGTCCCATTCGATGTTGCGTACCCGATAACAATGGGCTCCGTGTCAAATCCTTCTGTATTTACAGAAACAATTGATCTCACGGGATATGAAATTGACTTGACTGGTTTGTCGGGTAACAGTTATAACAGGTTTGTATCGAGGGTAGATGTAATTGCCGATTCACAGGGTCAGGTATCAAACTTTGGAAATGAACATATTATTTTAATTGACGCGGCATTTAAAGGTATTAAGGTTGATTATGCCCGAGGTTATTTCGGAAACCGAATACTCTACGATATTGTTGATGTTGACCTTTCAGCTTTAGATATCTATCAAAGCGGAGCTTTAGATTTGTCAATGTTATCATTGGCCTTTGAAATTGAGAATGGGATAAAGGTAGGCGCTCAAGGGATTTTAAACTCTATTTCAAATGAAAACGCTTTAGGGACCGTGGTTAGTCTCACCGGTGGTGGAATTGGCAATGCCTTTAATATTGACCCTGCGACTGGAACATGGGGTTCTTTAACGCCATCGTCCAATTCTCTTAGTTTCACATCAGGGAACAGTAACATCGAAAACTATTTAGAAAATCTAGGTACAAAACATACAGTGGATTACAGCATCCAATTGAACCCTTGGGGGAATACTTCGGGAACATGGGATGAAATCTATCCAAATAGTACTTTAAAGGTCAAGTTACACGCGCAGATGCCATTGGCGATTGGATTGAATGACTTGATATTAGAAGAAACGTTTGAAGTTGATTTAAATCAAGATGTTGAAAAGACAAGGATTCTTTCAGGAGAGCTTATTTTAAATACCAGTAAT
>JABSPC010000465.1 GCA_013215515.1 Crocinitomicaceae bacterium | reverse complement strand
AGAATATGACATAAGCGAGAATTTATTAAAACTAAGATTGAAAGCAATTTTGGCAAGAAACCTATGGGGGTACAGCGAATTCTATCAAATTTATAATGATTCAAATGAGATCTTACAAAAAGCTATCGAGGTTATAGAGTCTGACTTATACGACCAAGCTGGCTTAGAATAAAAATTAATTTAGAGCTTAAGCTCTAAAAATGAAAACATAAAAAAAGAGCGGTCTCGGTTTAACCGAGACCGCTTTTTCTGTATATTCGTTGATATAATTTACATGCTATGAAAAAACTTTTAATTCCATTTTTTACGATTTCTATCCTAGTTTCTTGCGGTGAAGAAACTGAACAAATTACAGCTCAAAGTGGAGACGCTGTTTCCAACGTTAGTGCTGACGCAGATTTATCTCCAGCTCAGAGAAAAAAAATGGAGGAAAACTATAAGAAAGAAGCGAAGGCACAGGCTGATTTAGAGTCTTCTTATACAACATTGAAATTTGATAAAATGGTTCACGATTTCGGAACTGTTAAGCCTGATACAGACAATTTTGTTCAAGTTACGGTAACAAATACAGGCAACAGACCATTGATCATCTCAGATGTATCTTCAACTTGCGGATGTACAATGCCAAAGAAACCTGAAGCTCCAATTGCTCCAGGTCAAACAGACATTATTGAAGTTAAATTTCACTCTAAGCCAGGACAACTCGGTGAAGTTTCTAAAACCGTATCTGTTACATCAAATACAAAAGAGGTTATATCGACATTTGAAATTAAAGCATTCGTTGAGGAGTAATTAAGGGCTCAATAACATTACAAATCGTAAAAGGCATCTGGTTTAAACTGAGAGGCCTTTTTTATTGTCCCATAATTTGATAATGCTAGTTGATCTCTTCAAAGTCTATATCTTCGATATCATTGTTTTTTTTTGGCATCAAGAACTAGAATATCACCATCCGTGTTTTCATGGTGGTTCTCTAAAATAATTACATTTAAAACTGAAGAATAAACGAAGTGGTATTCATTATTCTGTATCAAAGTTTGTGTTAAAACTCCCCCCCTTTCAAAAACTTCAATTATCCGTATATTTAAAGTTCAAACTTACAATCAACTCTTGAAAGATCTTAAGCATTTGTATTTATTATTGCTCGCATTAATATGTGCGACTATTGGAAATGCTCAAACTCCAGAATTTACTTGGTTCAACAAATGGGAGGTACATCCTTCGATAAAGGGAATTCCATCATAACCGATGCTAATGGCAACATTTATTCAATAGGTGAATTTAGAATGGTGGCCGACATGGACCCTGGAATTGGAGTAGCGAATTTAACCTCCTCTGGAGATGCTGATATTTATATTCAAAAGCTAAACCCCAATGGTGAGCTTTTGTGGGCCAATCGAATAGGAGGCTCTACATATGATTACGGAATAAGTATCACTATTGATTTAGACGGGAATATATATACTACTGGATATTTTGGTTTAACGGCCGAATTTGAATCCTTAAATTCAAGTAACAAACGCAATTTTTAGATTCAGGAGTTTAAATAGAACCAAAATCATTATTCATTTCATCAAAAATCTTTTCGGCAGCACCTCTTTGATTATAATATTCAATTACTTCTTGGTCTGAAGAGTGCATATCATTGGTTAAAATGGCGCAGTAAATGAAATTATCTTGAAATTCAAGATCAGTCTGTCCTGTTTTATTACGCTCACGACATAACGGTAGGTTTTATACCTTTAAAGGGGGCGTAATTCACACTGCAAACTTCTACATCATAAAGACCTACACGTACATATTTCCAGTTTTGTACTGCTCTAATTTGGCGCGAAATATAGTACTCCCCATCTGTCGGACCATTTCTCTAGCTTGTTAAGTTATTAATTTTCATACTAAGCAGCCATTTTATATTTGATATTGGGAGCGATTCTTCCAATGCCTTGATGTCTGCGATTATTGT
>JABSPC010000464.1 GCA_013215515.1 Crocinitomicaceae bacterium | reverse complement strand
GGAGCGAATCCGATTACGCAATTAGGATTTACGCTTGCGAATGGATTCACATATGTAGAGTATTATTTAAGCCGTGGAATGGACATCAACAAGTTCGGACCTAACTTATCCTTCTTCTTTTCAAATGGTATCGATCCTGAATACGCTGTTATCGGACGTGTTGCGAGAAGGATTTGGGCGAAAGCACTTGATAAAAAATACGGAGCAGACCCAAGAGCTCAGAAATTGAAATACCATATTCAAACATCTGGTCGCTCGCTACACGCTCAAGAAATTGATTTCAACGACATTAGAACAACATTGCAGGCACTTTATGCTATTTACGATAACTGTAACTCATTGCACACGAACGCTTATGATGAGGCTATTACAACGCCAACTGAAGAGTCTGTTCGTAGAGCAATGGCAATTCAATTGATCATTAACCGAGAGCTTGGACTGACACAGAATGAAAACCCACTTCAGGGATCTTTCATTATCGAAGAGTTAACGGATCTTGTTGAAGAAGCAGTATTGACAGAATTTGATCGTATTACCGAAAGAGGAGGAGTTCTTGGAGCCATGGAGACCATGTACCAACGATCTAAGATTCAAGAAGAATCATTGTATTACGAAACGCTGAAACATACGGGTGAATTCCCAATTATTGGAGTGAATACTTTCTTGAGTTCTAAAGGGTCACCAACTGTGATTCCAAA
The DNA here is from genome assembly GCA_013215515.1 of Crocinitomicaceae bacterium. GTDB lineage: Bacteria > Bacteroidota > Bacteroidia > Flavobacteriales_D > Crocinitomicaceae > UBA4466. The sequence goes on along the minus strand of JABSPC010000464.1, from coordinate 3,578 downwards.
AGAAGTAATTCGTGCAACTGAAGAAGAAAAGCAATATCAAATCACGATGTTGAGGGAGTTGAACAAGTCTTTTGAAACTGAGGTTTCTGATGGAATTCAAAAAATTCAAAAAGCAGCGATTGAGAATAAGAACATTTTTGAACAACTGATGGAAACGAGTAAATATGCGTCCTTAGGTGAAATCACGAATGCTTTGTTCGCAGTCGGAGGACAGTACAGACGTAATATGTAATTAATTATGAATTTCCTTCAGTACTACGTTTTTGATTTCAAAAAATTTGAAGTTATACGGGCAAGGTTTTAATTTTTCTAGTACTCTCATTCATTGCTATTTCTTGTGGTGACGAAGATCTATTAAGTCTGAATGTAGAAGATATAAAAGAACCTTGCGAATGCATAGATTATGGCATATAAATTTCTAAGCATAGAAGAATTATCCCCATTTGTTAAACCAGATGTGGCTGTTCTATGGAACTGTGGAGATTATTACGTAGACTGTTTAGCGACAGAAGAGGAACGGAATATTGCGGAACACTTTGCAAAAAGAAACGAGATCTTTACATTCTGTATTGATAATTTTGATCATGACCTTTTGAACAAGTGTGCCATTGATCATCCTGACTTGTTGAATGTAGATTCAGAGTCATATTTAGGCTATGTTAAATCCAAATATTGCTTAAAAGAACAAAATGAAAAGAACATTAAGTATTAATAGAAACCTTCTGATCTTTGGAATCCCGTTAAGTCTAATGGCGGTTTTAATCTTTTTGATGAAGTCCCCACTGGTTCAAGCGAATGAGGCGATAAGTATGGCTATTACCGCTGATTTATTACTGATTGTTCGGTTGGTTTATTTCTTACTGATTCGGAAAACTGAAATCCCAAATACCACCGTTATTCCTGTGATGATAATCGGGTGGAAGCGTTGTGCAGGTGCTAGACTTTTTTTTCTTACCGGCACTTCCGCTTGTCTTCAGAAATTGTATTTCTTCTCTTTTTTTTGCAATGAAAAAAAAGGAAAACGATCTATAGAGCTTGAGAATTGATTCAGAATAAAAAACGAATCACAGTCAAATATTTAACCCAATCCCCAAACTGTTAATAAAAAACAACCAAAACTCTTCGCTTTTATCGATCAATCTGTTTTCTTTGCGGTCTACTTTAGTGAATTTTACTACCCCTGATTCTCAGTCGAATAGTTATTGAACTGTGAATAAGCTAGCCATAGTGTTGAAAACTATGAGCGCAGAACATTTTAACTGGAGTCAGAATTAACTATATTAAGGAAAACACTCGCTTTACTATGAAACTACTACTCGCGTCGCTTGCATGTCTTTCATTTTTATCAAGCTATTCTCAAAACCATAGAGAGAATATTAGTGCCATCAAAACAATTGATCAAGCAAAGAAATATGCCGCTGGTTTTAGAGAGGTTAGTGTTTCAATGATAAATGCTGAGAATGATGTAATGTTTTTTGATGACATCGATACATCAGACCTTTCAAAATATGTTGGAACATCAAAGACATTTTATGGAAGAACATCAAAACTCATTGAAGATTCAATAATTCACATTATCAACGTGCAGGTTATCTCATTTGACATGTCCAAAATTTCAAAAGAAACGGCGAATTTAATACTGAACCAAATTTCAAAAAAAATGGAGACCGGTGAATCGTTTTGGGCATTGAAGAAAAAATATTCGCATACCTCAGCTATTTTTAGCAGCTCTCCTCAGGCCTTAGAAACAGTATAGAAAAAATATAGCCTTTCGGAAGATGAATTGAAGGAAGGAAATAAATCAGATTGGGAAATTTTAGGAAGCAAGGATCAAGTTGGATTACTTATTGTTGAAAAAGCGGCACATCCAGTGCATGCGTTTTATGCAATTTCGTATTTGAACTTGGTCAATGTCAGATAGAACTGACGAACCAGAAAAGTGAGGCTCAAATCAGAAGTGGTTTGAGCCTTTTTTATTTCATCGAGAATTAAACCTTGGCAAAATATTTGTAACTTAGATTTGCATGAAAGTTATATCTCCGATCAGCTATATTGGCTGTTTAACAAACGATTGTAAATCAATAATGAAAAACCTTCTTCTTTTCGTTGCCCTGTCCGCATCAATGTTCTCGTATTCTCAAGATCATAAAGTTGCGATTGCTGCCATTAATAATTTTGAAGATGCGCAAGCCTACGCGGACGAATATCCAGAAGTAAACCTCGTTTTTTTACACGAAGAATTGGCAAACTCCACATATTTAGAAATGAAAGACACCCTGAAAGCAGGGGATAATTTTAGCATGCAGTTTTATCGTTTAAGAGTTATTGAACTTGGAGATAAAGAACTCTTTCACTGTCGATATATTTTCATTAATGACTATGATTTAACGGATGGTGAGGCTCAAAGAAAACAAGATGAGATTGTTAAGAAACTCAGCGATGGGGATGATTTCGAAGACCTTCATGCTGAGTATTCAATGGATGAAAATGCGAACGCTGGGAACTTGGGCTGGATTGATCCAGATCATATGGCTGAAGGATTTAGAGATGCATTGATAGCACATAAAAATGGAGAAGTTTTCAAATGCGCTGATGACTCTCTCGGATGGTACTATGTAGTTGAGGTGACTCAAGAACCTAATAAAGTTAAGGGGCATTATGTTTTGGTTTATCCTGAAACGTCCGCTATTGGGAACGATCAAAATATCGATCATGAAGCGAATTTGAAAGAATTGAGTTCAGTCACTGAAATGCGCAATTATGCCAATAAGAACAGTGCGGTGAATATACACTTGTTCAATTCTGTCAACGATTTACAGTTTTTCTGGAACTTAGAAAAGCTCAGAGAACAAGATGAAAAAATAGTCGGGAATAAGGTTGATATAGAAGGAACTAGATATGTTATCTTAAAAGATACAATGGTTAATTTGTACACCTTCCAGTATATCTTTATTGACGGAACCAAAATCTCTGACGAAGAGCGAACCCGTAGAGTAAATGATATTTACAACAGATACAATGGTGGAGAAGACTTTCAATCGTTAGTGAACGCTTATTGGGTAGAGAACAAGGAATACAGCACTATGTCAAACGTTGATGGCGCATTATTAATGCCAGAATTGCTCGCCCAATTGAACCAAAAAAAGCCAGGTGAATTATTCGTCGCTCGAACAAGCCAATCTTATTTTGTTGGGATTCCAATAGAAGAGACCGCTATTACAGAAGCGTACGTTGCGATTAGTTATCCCTTAATAGTAGATTAAAGATTCTGCTTTTTAATTTAGCGGATATGAAAAACATCCTTTTTGTTCTATCAATATTATTTGCGTTGAGTGCATTTGCTCAAGGTCCAATATTGCCAACACCGTCCAATTATATTTTTATGGATGGATATTTCAAGATTCCAAGTGCCTTGAAGGTGAACCCTGCAGGAATAACACCTTCGACGTATCATTACCTAAAAAAGGAATTGGAGGCCCGTTCTATTCTTTTACTAAGAACGAATGGACCCGTAGACATAAAGTTCTTAAAATTACATTCTGGCGCAGAAGAGGGGTATGAAATCAAGGTTGATAATC
>JABSPC010000463.1 GCA_013215515.1 Crocinitomicaceae bacterium | reverse complement strand
GATATCCATAAATACCTGCGTTATTTGGAAGAGGCTGTAATTCAAACATTGCTTGAATTTGGAATAGAATCTGGTCGCGTTGACGGATTAACGGGTGTTTGGATTGATGAAGATAAGCCAACTGCACGTAAAATTTGTGCATTTGGAGTAAAAAGTTCAAGGTGGGTAACCATGCATGGAATAGGCTTTAATGTCAATTCTGATTTGTCCTATTTTTCGCACATTGTTCCTTGTGGAATCCAAGATAAAGCCGTAACTTCAATGAGGCATGAATTGTGCAGAGATATGGACTTGGAGGAAGTGTCCTCAGTCTTAAAAGAAAAATTGGCACGACAATTCGAGTATTCTTATGAGGACATGTAACTCATAGAAGAAACACAGAGAATTTCATGATAGTACTTTTAGTCATTATTATTTTGATAAATGCGTATATCATCCTTTCAGGTCGATTGTATCTGTACAAAGGGATAGCCAACACGTACCTTAAAGGTCGATCTGGGCCTTCGATATATGATTTGGATGTTTTTCATAGTTCTCACATTAAAAAAGGCGGTGAAGTTTCGGAACTAAAAAAGCACGATCAATTTGAATCTTTGAAAATTCCGGTTGATGTCCGAAGGTATATCGAAGAATTGGATACAAAAGCGATTTTGGTGCTTAAGAATAATGAACTCATTTATGAAGAGTATTGGGGCGATCATGACGAAAATTCCTATTCTAATTCGTTTTCAATGTCCAAAACAGTTGTCTCTTTGCTTGTCGGGATTGCTGTTGACGAAGGGAAAATAGGAAGCCTAGATGATAACGTCTATACCTACATTCCAGAATACGCTGACCATGCGCGGAAAATAATCACAATTCGTCATTTATTACAAATGGCCTCTGGGTTAAACTGGATTGAAAGTAGTGCAAACCCCTTGTCTGATAATGCCGAGTCGTATTATGGGACAAATTTAAAAGGACATCTAGGAAGGCAGAAAAGAATTAGCGAACCCGGTGAAATATTCAATTATCAAAGTGGTAATTCTCAATTGCTAGGAATGATAATCGAGAAAGTCACTGGAATGTCTTTGAGTGCGTATACCGAATTGAAAATTTGGTCAAAACTTGGAATGCAAGGTGACGCTTATTGGAGTTTGGATAAAAAATACGGAATTGAGAAAGCATTCTGCTGTTTGTACGCAAATGCCAGAGATTATGCTCGTTTTGGACAACTTATTTTAAACAAAGGTGTTCACAACGGAGAACAAATTGTGCCTCGTTGGTATTATGAGGAAATGATTGCTAAAAACTCTCTTTCAACAGAAGAAGGATTACCGAATTCGAGATACGGATTACATATGTGGTCGTATCGGGGAGGAGAAAACCCAGCCTATTATTGTAGAGGGATTCGAGGCCAATATTTGATTTGTATCCCTGAAGAAAATCTTTTAATTGTTCGATTAGGAACGACAAAAAAGCCTGATTTCGAGATTCCGGAAAATCGAAAAAACGATCGCAATTATGTCGAGCAAAATAAATTTAGGGTAGGACATTGTCTGGGCATATTTGAATATATTGCGCTCGGTAAAAATTTAGCATCCCAAATTAAAGATTAAATGCGTGACGAACTTCTAGGGCCAAAAGTCGAAAACGTTGGAGTTGCAGTAGTTCAAAGCTTGAATGAAGACAACGAAAAGATCTACAACGTCTATATTTTGAATCTTCGAGACGAAATCATCGATGAAATTCTTGTAACGAGCAAAGGATATGGTGTAAACGTCAATACAGGAGAGAAAATGGAAACATCGACTTTACGGCATAAAATCGATTTATTGATGCCGAATGAACATGCATTGATTGAACCAATAATGGAGGATGTTTTTGGACTCTCAAATGAATTCTGGGTTAGTTTCTGGAGTCATGACAAAATGTATGACAAGAAATTTATTTTCGTTCCTGAATCAATTTCTGAAGAAAATATGAAGTCTATCCCTCTAGTTGGGGGCAAAGGCGTATTGATCATGTGAGATTAAACGTTCATCCAAAGCATTTTGTATATTTGCATTATGCATTGTTTTAATGCTATTTCAAATAGGAGATTATGTTAAAGCTAGTTCTGTCTAAAAGTTTAATTTTTGTTGGGATCGTAGGATCGATGTTAATATTTAATTCTTGTTCGGAAACTAAACCAGACGAGAAAGGCCCAGATGAATTTGATCTTAATGAAGATTATTATGAATTTCAAGCCTTCGATATGGCAGGGCATGGAGTTAATGCATATATTTTTCTGCCTGATGAAACAGCAAATATTGGAGCTTCAACGAAGCCTGATGTAGAGCATATGGAAGACGATATTTACTGGGAAATTAATGTGGGACCAAATTTTTCAATGACAATTGAAGATTGGGCTGCAAATAAAGACTTGGTTAAAACGGAAAAGAAAGAATTGGCTGCTAAGAAGTTTTTTAAAGTAAAATACTTGGTAGACGATAAAGATTTAATTGTCTACGAAAGAATTCTTTTAGTTAAAGGAACAGATAAAGCTTCGCCTTCAGTTGGAGTGGAGCACAGAACATACCATGTTTATGGACAGGTAACAATTGATGGTGTGACGTATGCACTTGAGTCAAGAGAAGAAGGTTTCGAAAAGAAAATCATCGAGTTGATGGCTAAATCGATTCGCTCATTTAAGCCTAAAATGGCAAGTTAATCCCAAGAACCCCTTAGGAAAATCATGGAGTTGTTAAGAGAGAACGTCTTAGACGTACTGGCCGTTGTAATGGAGCCAGATTTAAAAAAAGATATAGTCACGGCTAATTTAGTTGAAGACTTGAAAATTGAAAACAATTCGGTTTCACTAAAAGTTTTAGTTTCTAATCCCGCATTGCACGCCAGACGGAGAATGCAAGAAGCGGTTGAATTTAATCTGAAAAATAAGTTCGGTAAAGAATTAGATGTTACTTGTGAAGTAGCTGCATTGCCAACAGAGGCAATTGCTACCGCCAATCAACGCAAAATTTTACCTAAGGTAAAACATATTGTCGCAATTGCATCTGGTAAAGGAGGAGTAGGGAAATCTACCATTACAGCTAATTTAGCAGGAGGACTAGTAAAAGCTGGTTACAAAGTAGGAGTGATTGATGCCGATATATATGGACCTTCAATTCCAACAATGTTTGATGTTGTAGAAGAGCGCCCAACGATGCTTGATATCGACGGGACTCCAAAAATTAATCCTGTTGTTAATTACGGAATAAAAATTCTTTCAATTGGGTTTTTCTCAGAGCAAGATAGCGCTGTAGTTTGGAGGGGGCCAATGGCTTCGAAAGCCTTAACTCAGATGTTTACCGACGCGCATTGGGGAGAATTGGATTACCTTCTAGTTGATTTGCCTCCAGGTACTGGTGATATTCATTTAACATTGGTTCAAACAGTTCCATTAGATGGAGTAATAATCGTAAGTACGCCACAAGAGGTTGCGTTAGCTGATGCGAGAAGAGGAGTGAATATGTTTAAATTGGACACAATCAATGTGCCAGTTTTAGGGATTATTGAAAACATGGCGTGGTTTACACCTGCTGAATTGCCTGATAATAAGTATTACATCTTCGGACGCGATGGAGCTAAAAATTTGGCGTCAGGAATGGATGTGCCCTTTTTAGGTCAGATACCACTGGTGCAGGGTGTAAGAGAGGCTGGAGATGTTGGTAGGCCAGCTGTTTTCCAAGAAAACACGCCTATTTCTGAGGCTTTTGATGAATTAGTTACTAAATTCGTTGAGCGTGTAAATGCTATTAAAGACTAACAAATGTCAATCAATAAAGTAGAAATAGAAGCTAAGGTTCAAAAAGCATTGGATCAATTGCGTCCCTTTTTGGAGGCAGATGGTGGTGATATGGAACTCGTTGAAATTAAAGATGATGCAACGGTTGTTGTTCGCTTACTTGGCGCTTGTAGCGATTGCTCTATGTCGATGATGACGCTCAAAGCTGGGCTTGAAGAACAAATCAAAAAGATGGCACCTGAAGTGAAAGAAGTCATAGCGATCAATTTGCCTGAGTTAGTGTAAATTCCTCATTTGAGACTTAAATACATTGTATTTTTTATTGCGTTCCTAGGAACTACTCTCGCTGTTCTCTGGCAAGAGTCCAATCTGGCTTATCTCGAGATTAACGATCCTTATAGAACTAAAGACGGTATTATTAGGACTACTGATGATGCGAGTTATGTTCAGCCTCCAAAGAATTTGAAAAGTCGTGGAATGTGGAGGGACAATTCTATCGGCAATAGTTCTTACTTCCAGCGGCCTCCTGGGTATGGGTTAATTTACCTAGCAAGCTCTTATATCTATCCTTCCAATTCATATGTCCCAGTTAAAATAATTCAAGTTATAGGCTTCTTCTTTTCCATAATTTTGGTCTTTAGCCTCCTGAGTAGGTTCGGGCTGGATCGGAAATGGAGTTTGATTGCAACTGCTATATATGCATCCCTACCTAGTTTTAGTGGCTTCATTTACCATTCGATAACAGAAGGAATAACACCCGTACTGCTATTATGGTCAATTTATGAGTGGACTAAGCTGCTTCAAAAAGATGCTGAAAAAATTCAAATGTTAGGTTTTCTATGCTTCTTTTCAAGTGGATTCTTATTACTCGTTAGGCCTCAGTTGATTGTGTTTATGATTGTTTTTATTCTGTATTTAATGCTCAAACGAAGAATCAAATTGGCTACTTTGAGCCTTTTGATATTTGTGCCATTTGCGGTATGGGAAGTTAGAGTTATGAGCATTTCAGGTTCAATGGAATTACACCCTATCTATTCTTATACGAATCATTCGTTTTACAGACCTC
>JABSPC010000462.1 GCA_013215515.1 Crocinitomicaceae bacterium | reverse complement strand
TTTCCAATTCAAGTAGAAACTTCTTTCTCCATAAGTCCCCTGCGTAGCCTGTTAAGCTTCCATCGGTTCCAATAATTCTATGACATGGAATAAAAATCGGGATTTTATTACGACCATTGGCGCTCGCAACAGCACGGATTGCCTTTACATCACCTAAAGCTTTTGATTGATCCAGGTAAGTTCTTGTATTACCGTATTCGACATTCAACAATTCCGTCCAGACTCTTTTTTGAAAGTCCGTTCCAATAATATCAAAAGGAATATTGAATTCCGTTCTCGTTTTGTCGAAATATGCTGCGAGCTGCGTTCTTAACGGAATGAAGATTTGAAATTCAGGATCTTCCTGGATTGTAGAACTGGTAAACGAAGAGAAATGCTCTTTTGAACTTTCTGCCTCTAGATATTCGAGCATGCAAAGTCCAATAAAGGTTGCAGCTGCTTGCAATTCACCTACTGGAGAATCAATTGTGCATGTATAAAGCGTTTTAAATTTAGTCGAGTGGGGTACCGTTCGAATCCGTTGTCAATATTTCACTCATTAAATCGAAGAATGGGCGCATTTTCTTGAACGTATCATTCGCGACTTGAGCAAAATCATCGGCCAATATTTCTTCATCCGTAAAGTTCTTACCGAAAATGAACTGCTTGTATCTCAAAAGATCAATGTCTTTGTGCTCTTTGTCAAATCCTTTTGGCGCTGATTTTAACTGCTCTCCTTTTAATACCCCAAAGGTGCCTACAAAATCTTTGCTTGTAATGATCTTTCTCATTTCAGAAGCATCAGTAGTAATCTCTTCACGGACACGTAATAAATCCTCTTTGTTTGGTCCCCAAAAGCCTCCGCCAATAAACGAATTTCCACCAGGTTGAATATGGAAATAATAACCACCTCTCAATTGCTTCGTAGCTCTTTTGAAACTTCCACCCCAATGTGTTTTATACGGTGATTTGTCTTTGGAAAATCGAACGTCACGGTAAATGCGATGTAGACTTTTTTTACCAGTTAGAGTTTCTATATTGTCATGCGCATTCATCTTTTCAAGCAAATCATCAGCGAAAGAAATCATACCCTCGTGTTGCTTAACATATTCCGCTTTGTTTTCTTGAAACCAGTCGCGGTCGTTGTTCTTACTTAGCTTAATTAAAAACTGAATGTTGTCTTTTGAAATTGATGCCATGATTGCTGGATTTGTTCGACCTTAAAATTAACGAAAGCTGCAATCTATTCAAAAGGAAATGGATGAATTATTGAGGGAAATGTATGGTGTCGTTAAGAATGATTTTCAGTTGGTGTTCTGCGCCTCTAACTATGATCTATCTTAGCTCCTCAGCTCCTCAACTTATTCCCTAGGACGAATCACAAAGTCCACTCGGCGGTTGGCTAATTCTGCTTCTTCATCCTCTTCAGGCCAGATCAATGGACGCTCATCACTATAGCCTTTGAAGCTTAACTTGGTTCTGTCTGCACCTGCTCGAATTAGATACTTGTAGGTCTTCCTAGCTCTTCTTTTGCTTAAACGATACGCGGGGCCGCAACAAACGTGTCCACGGACATGAACGTGAATGGAATCAGAGTTAATCTGCTCAACCAAGTAATCGAGTATGTATTGATAATTGGGGGCGACGCGGAATTCACTCCCGGTATACCTCATATTGAAGTCGAACAAATATTCGTTAGCACTGAGTGAGTCTTTTTTTTGCGCAATCGAACTAAATGATATAAAAAGAAATAGTAGGGCTGTTGTATAAAACCGCATTTTCAATTATTTACTGAAAACAACATCAACACGTCGGTTACGCATTCTGTCTTCATCATTCTTTTCTGGATATGAAATGGGCTGAGAGTTACTATACCCTTTGAAAGAAAGCCTCTTTTTATCGATTCCCTTCTCTATAAGATATTTGTAAACCATTTTAGCTCTCTTTTTACTGGCTATCATGTTGTTGTCACAGCAGACATGACCGCGAATTAGAATCTTTAAACTTGAATGCTTTTCTAGGGTTTTATAGAGGTGGTCTAAATATTCCAGATCTTCATTTAAAATTTCATTTGTTCCTCCAAGAAATTTTATTGGCATGATAATCGGTCTGTCTTCTACAATTTCATTCAAGGAAGGGATCACACGCGCTTCTGAACCGCTAATACTTGAAGTGATTTTCAATTCTTCAGGCTCTAATACATCAACACGTTCTACGAGTTTCACTTTGCCATTTTTAGGGATTGAAGTTGCCGTTTCGATATTATAATAAACATCTACTCGGTTCCAACTCAGAGGTTTGAAATTAATGTTTACACGTTCATCACCGAATGTATTGATTGTTATCGAACCTTTTTCAATTTTTAGAATTCCCAGAACGTAGTCAATACGATTATTCGATAGTGTTTTACTTTTTTCAAAACCACCTTCGATACTCGAGAATGAATTGATTTCAATAATTTGAAAATCATGCTGTTCGATTAATTCACGCAAAGTCTCCAATTTCCCTTCTGAAAGACCAGTAGCTTTAGTGGCATACTTATCAAAATAAATAGACTTCATTTCAACCTTCGCCATTGAGACAAAAGAAGAAAGGATCAATCCAAGAAGCAACAATATTTTCATCCAATTTATTAAACGTGATTTTATTGAAATAAGTTACAAAAAAAAAGCCCGTCTAGTACAACTAAACGGGCTTTTCAAAATTTATAATTTGTCTATTTGAAATCGTTCAAATCAACTTTTGCATTCATCACGCGAGATTTAACCTTTAATTTTATTTGCATTCCGCTAACAGATAGGTTTGTTGTATCTGGAAAGAGGAAACCTTCATATTCTTTGAAATCTGAAAATGTAAAGGCCAATTCTTGGGTTCCTTGCTCAGTTGTTACAATTTTAGTCGAGGCCACTTTTAGCAACGATTCTTTGTTGAAGTACTCGTAAGTTTCTGATTTTGCACCTATCAACTTAAGTACATAACAAAACTCACCATCGTATTTTTCAATACCAATCAACTTGTAATTCATTCCTGAAGATGGGTAATTCAATTCGGGAATTAACCCGTAAGATTTCTTTTTATCAGCAATTTCTTCTTCCGTTAATTGTTTCGTTTGACCTTGCCCTGAAGTGGCACCTTTATTTTTACCATCGAAATAATTTTTTTGAAGCGTCATTCCCATTACTTTCATTAACTCACCTGAAGCTCCTTTAGATGTCCAAATTTCTGTTGCTGTTCCAGGTTGTGGTGCTACAGAAATATTCATTGACATTTCT
>JABSPC010000461.1 GCA_013215515.1 Crocinitomicaceae bacterium | reverse complement strand
CCAAGGTAAGTTTGTATTGGAAAAAGTCATTACTGGATCTTGAACCCACTCAAGTAAATGATTTTCTCTATGCTTTAGCAGAGTCCAAAAAGGCTAGTCCCACCTATTTTAAGCACACCGTTTATGGATTGCGTTTTTTCTATCGCTTGTATGGAATGGATGACCAGCGAATAAAGCTTCCAATAATTCGGGATATAAAAAAATAATTGTTGTGTTTTCAAGATCAGAGCTCAAGCGTTTGTTAGTTGAATTCAGCTTATAAGGTTCAAATTGATATCGAAACGGCCATTCCACTTGGACTGATTATTAATGAAATGGTGACTAACTTCTTTAAGCATTGCGCTCGAGATAGTAAGGGTAAAAGATCATTTGCAATTAGCCTTACGAATATTTCTGATAATAAATTTGTATTTAGATTTGTAGATAGTGGCAAAGGCTTCCCAAAAGGGACATCATTGGATAACATTAACTCGTTAGGTCTTGAATTAATAGATAGCCTATCGGATCAGATTAATGCTAAATTCAGATTCTTCAATGAAAATGGAGCTAATTGCGAAATTCTTTTGGAACTTTAATTACTACTTTAATCTTTTGCGAATTCAGCTAAGATAACGCCCGTTGCTACTGCTACATTTAATGATTCTGCCTGTCCTTTACCAGGAATTAAAATGGGATTGGACACTAGGCTTCTAAGATTTTCGGAAATTCCGTTTCCTTCATTGCCCAATAGTACAATGGCATTTGAATCCAATTTGGAGTCGTACATGCTTTCTCCTTCTAGCAATGCTCCATAGATTGGAAGACTTGAATCGCTCAAATAAGTTTGAAGATCCGTGTACTCAATGGGAATTCTAAACAAAGATCCCATACTTGATTGAATTACTTTTGAATTGAAAACATCAACTGTTTCTTTGGAACAAACGATTTTATCAACTCCGAACCAATCAGCCGTGCGAATCATAGTCCCTAAGTTGCCCGGGTCCTGGACACCGTCAATTGCCAAAATAAATTTTGGTTCTGAGATTTCTGCCGAAGGTTTTCGTACGACAGCTAAGATGTCACTGGCGCTGTGCAATGTACTTAGTTCTTTCATCGTTGGACTTGAGACAAAGTACGATTCAAATTCACTCTTAAAAGCCTCATCGGTAGTGCACAAACACACAATATGATCCGACCAATTGTTAATAATTTCATGAACCATTTTAGAGCCTTCAACTACAAATGCTGACTCCAAATCACGATTTTTTTTTAATCGTAACGACCTGATCCATTTAATCTTATTCTTAGAGAGATTTTCCACGAAAGCTTTTATTAAATTTGCCTTTACAAAACAACCAATTGCTGAAGTCCAAACTTACATATATTCTTCCAGTTTTCATTCTAATGCTCCTCGCATGTAATCAAACGAAGTACGTTCAAGATGGTGACTATCTATTGAAGAAGAATGACATAAAACAAGCTGGAGATAAGTTGGACAAGTACGACTTGAATTCAATTGTACGTCAACAACCAAACTATAAACGATTTGGTTTCAAGTGGAAATTAATGGCGTTTAACTCCATTGATTCTACTAAAGTGGCTAACAAGAGGTTGAGGAAAGACATTAATTTGCGTCAGAAAAATAAAAAGCGCAAAACTGATGAAATGGCGATCAATGCAGAGAGGATTGAAAAGGCAAAAGCAAAGGGACTTGACGTTTATACACACAAAACAAAAAAACTAAAGGATACCATTACGCCCAAACGTTTTTTGCGAGAGTGGTACAAATATAAAGTTGGTGAAACACCAGTGGTTTTTGATAGCCTGTTATACAACAAAACAATTGAGCAGTTGAATGCCTATTTGAAAAGTAAGGGCTATTACTACGGTTCTGCCGGTGGTTTTGTGGATTATAAGAAAAGCGGAAAATGCAATGTTACATATCACGTCAAAAGTGGAAAACGTTATTTTATTGACTCTGCTTACTATGTCTGCAAGAATGAGGAAGTTGAAGAAGCGTACAAAGCATTTCTCCGTATTCAGCATGACGAACCTCTAATTAATCAACCGTTTGATACTGATATGCTGGATGATTACCGAGATAGAGTTGCTCGCTTTATGAGAGATTCCTCTTTCTATGGCTATAGCTCAAACCACATTACCTATACGGCTGATACGTCAAAGACAGATCTGAAGGTTAAAGTGGGGATTGTGTTTGGTGATAGAACAATTCGATCTGCAGAAATAAGAGATTCTCTTATTAGCGTACCACATACGAAAACTTTTGTGAGAGAAGTCTATTTTCATATTTCAGATACGATGAAGTATGAAGGGGATTTCGCAGCGTTGATGAAAAGTCTCGATTTAAAACTTTATGAAGGCTCATTTTTTAGGACAGTCGATTCATTGGTGTTCAATCATGTAGAGCTCAATAAATCGAAGGAATTTGATCCAAGTAGATCTGCAATTTTTAAATTCAACGGTAAATCAATTGTTAAACCTAGAATACTTGAAATGCAAAACTTCCTTGAGAAAGGGAAGCAGTACAAAGAGAAATATGCTGAAAATTCCTACGGAAGTTTACTAAGAATGGGCTTGTTCAAGGCAATTAAGACAGAACTTATCGAGGTCCCCGACACCAATTTAATTGAAGTCCATTATTATCTCGCACCAACAAAAAGGCAGAGTTATAGTTTTCAACCTAGAGCGACAAATTCAAATGGATTCTTAGGTGTATCGGCTTCTGTTAGCTATACGAATCGAAATTTATTTCACGGTGCAGAGCGATTGACATTGTCCTTTTCAGGAGGATTCGAATCACAACCTGCTGTATTCCAAGAAACGGATGGAGTTCTTGTTCAGACTTCAGCGCGGAGCTTTAATACGCTTGAGTTTGGACCAAGCGCTAAACTTCAATTACCAGGATTGTTTCCGTTACGAATGTCTAGAATTTCAAAGAAAAGAAGACCTGAAACGGTCATATCAGCTGCTTATAATTATCAAAAGAGGGAAGATTTTGTTCGTGGAACCTTTCAAATGAATTATCTCTGGAAGTTCATTGTATCCAAAACATCACTGTTTGAAATTGGTCTGCCGGGAGCTTCTGTTGTGAAATTTGTAAATATTAAGAAGTCAGATGAATTTGCAACGAAGCTTGACGATTTGGGTGACCTGTTCTTAATCAATGCCTACAGCAATCAGTTTGTATGGCAAGATTGGCGTTTTAGATACGAGTACAATATTAAGGAGAAACCCAATAGAAAAGGGAACTCTCAGGTGTATTTTAGTACGGTGTTTGATCCAGCAGGAAATGTTCTTAGCCTCTTTAGTAAATTCCAAGATACCATTGAAAATGGCCAATCTGCATTACAGGGAGTTGCCTACGCTCAATTTGCTCGATTGGATAATGAATTGATCTTCTCTAAGCCGTTCGGCAAGGAAAGGAGTGTAAATATGACACTGCAAAT
>JABSPC010000460.1 GCA_013215515.1 Crocinitomicaceae bacterium | reverse complement strand
TTCTAAATTATCGATAATTGATTGGAAAGTGGCTCCATCTGAGAATGAAGAGTCTGGAGAAAGAAAACGTGTTTCGCCAGAACCAAATAAGTGGTAGGTCAAACCATTTTTTTCAATAACGACAGTTGTCTGCTTTTCTGAATTGTATCCCCAGACATCTAAGTGTATATTCGTCAGTAAATTACCCCCTGGTGTATAGAAGATTTCTTCTGCAACTCTTGCTGGTTCTATTTTTTGAATTGTCTTTCGTTTAACTTCTGTCCGTTCAATTTTTAATTGATAAGGGAACAACCCAACGGCTTTTGGTAAGCCTTTGTTCCAACGTCCGCGTTCATCCTTTTCACGCTCTTCCAAGAGTCCAGAGGTTCCGCTTCCATCTCCAGCAGCGACTAACAAATTTGAAAAATGCTCTGCTTTCCCTCCCAAGTCAAGGTAGATTTGCAAAGCACATTCTTGAGTATACGCGTTAACTGCATTGTTAATTGCTTGTAATGTCAACAATTGTTCGTCAATTGTTAAAAATCGCATTGCATTTATTTGAGCTACTTTTTCGTCTGCTGATAGCCCAGGGTTGAGAATATTATAGATTTTAGGATGGGGTTCATTAACGCCGTCTTTCGTTCGGTAAGCCCCAGCTGGAAGATCTTTTTTCAGAAATTCGTTGAAACGCTTGAACTCATTTTGATACTGCTTTAACATTCCTGCTGTCGATCGTTTTGCTAAAAGCACCTTGTTAAGCTCCCAAATGGCCATTTTATTGGCCGCCTCGGCAATTAGTCCTTTCGCCGACTTTGCTATCTCTCCCTTTCGAATTACTAGTAAGTCCGGTTGGTTAATTATTAAAAGCTCAATAGAATCGTAATTTATTTTTCTATTTGGAAATGTTATTTCAGGGCCTTGATAGTCGAAATAACGCCCGAAGTTATTGTTCAGAATTGGACTCTTTTTAACGATGTGAAATAGGTAGGCGCGTTCCTCTGGATTCAATCCCTCATTAATTTGAGCGAATGAATTGAACGACAATAATAGGGCAATTAACAGGTAAAATTTTCTCATAGACGAATCGTTATACGAATATAACAAAGAAAGCTGTCGAACGTAACACCATATTCATTAAAAAAGCCCCTATCTCTCAATCAATGAGAAATAGGGGGCGATATATTATAAATAAGATTTTGCTATTGCTTAACGATAGTTTTCGTTGTAACGAATCCATTATCTTCGATAGCGAAGAAGTAAGATCCAACAGCCAAATCAGAAATATCAATTGATTGTCCGTTTTGAACATTCATTGTTCTTAAAACTCTACCACTTTGATCAATGATTGATCCCGTTGCTTCTGCAGAGAAGTTTCCTTTTACTGAAACTAAATCTGTTGCTGGGTTAGGGTAAACACTGAATGTAAATTCAGTGATGTCATTAATACCAACGTAATTTGCTTCGTATTTTGAAAGAACCATTGTGATAGATGCCAAGGGAGTACCTCCACCTGGTAGAGCCAAGCTAATTGTAGTGTGAATGAAAACTGGAAGATTTTGATCTGCGTAATCGTAATACTCATATTGAGTTCTCATTAACTCAGCAGCTCCAAGTAAAGGAACAGTAGTTGCTGCAGTGTCAATTGACTTGTAACGAATTACGTTTGAAAGAGAAACACCATTTGGTAAATCCAAAGTACCGCTTCCATCAATCCATGCATATGCATTTCCAACTAAAGCCTCACTTACTGGGAAACCATTATATGTGTATGCAACATCACCTTCGTAAGAGTCTACAACTGAATTGCCAAGAGCGAATGGGTACGTAACCATTGTTTGCTCATCGGTTGTATACGTTGCCAATACATCTCCGAATGATACTTCATAAAATTGAAATCCTTGAGAAGTTCTATCTCCAGCAGATGAAGTGAAATACGTTGTTAACGCGTTTTCAACTTGAAATGCCTTAGTCGAAGTAGAGTAGCTCGCTGCGAAAGGTGTGGAGGCAGGTGCAACTACATCAACAACTCTTACTTCACCTTGGTATCCAACTAGTCCAGTATAATCCCAAGTAACAGCAGAACCTGCTATTGCGTCAAGATTTGGAGATAATGAATCACACAAAAACATGGTTGAAGTTTCTCCAAGTGCTGGTTCGTTAGCCGACGTCATTTGAGCGTTTGCCGCTACTGAAGCAAATAGAAAGGTAAATAGTAGTGTTTTTTTCATAATTTTTTAATTTGGTCAAACTTAATAAATTTAGGTGTTCAAGCCAAGCTAATGTGACAAACGGACACCAATATGCAGCAAAGGATTATATTTGCTAACCACTAAACGAATAGTAAGTGAAAAACGTTGGAGAAAAATCATTTAGAAAGTATTCTAAACTAGTATTAGCAGGGCTTTTAATATTAACATTATTCTTTGTATATCAGTCGACTAGAGTTGGGTTGGATTATGATTTTGAAAAGTTCTATCCAACAAGCGATCCTGAAACAGAGTTCTTTCTAGAGTACCGACAAAAATTCCAATCGGATAATGATTTCTTATTAGTTGCCATTCAAAGGGATAAAGGAATATTTGACAAAGACTTTTTACTTAAGATTGATAAGTTCACAAAGGACATTGGTAAAATTGATCATGTCGATTCTGTAGCGTCAATTACCAATCAACGTGAATTATTCATTCGAGCAAAAGTCACTTCACGACCTCTAATCAATTTTGATAGTATCAATCTAGAAAGAGAT
>JABSPC010000046.1 GCA_013215515.1 Crocinitomicaceae bacterium | reverse complement strand
TGACCATCACCATTACTCCTGCATCAGAAATAGGGGCAGGTGTAATGGTGATGGTCATATTATCTATTTCCGCATTACAGTTTCCGTTTCCTGAGGTGGTTAATGTTAAAGTTGCTGTTCCTGCTGTGATTTCAACCGCAGATGGCGTATATACTGCATTCAATGTGTTGGCATTAGGCGCATATGTTCCAGTACCTCCAGACCAGGTTCCTCCTGTTGCAACAGTTACATTACCATTTAGGGTTACAGCGGAATTGTTTGCACATACTGTTTGATCTACATCAGCATTAACTGTTGGTGCATTAGTAATGGTGATAATTATGTCATCAGTTACAGCTAAACAACCTCCATTTCCTGTTGTGGTTAATGTTAACATAACTGTACCAGCAGTAATTTCAGCAGCTGTTGGAGAATAAACCGTATTTAAAGTAGTATTGTTTGGCGTATAAATACCCAACCCACCAGACCAACTTCCTCCTGTTGCAACGGTAACCGAACCCGCTAAGGTAGCATCTGCATTGTTGGCACAAACGGTTTGATCTACATTAGCATCTACTGTCGGAGCCCCTGTAAATGTTATAATTATATTATCACTAACTGCCAAGCATCCTCCATTTCCTGTGGTAGTTAATGTTAAGGTAACTGTTCCTGCAGTAATTTCAGCCGCAGTTGGAGTATATACTGTATTTAGAGTAGTATTATTTGGAGTATAAGTTCCTAATCCTCCAGACCAACCTCCTCCTGTTGCAATGGTAACTGCACCAGCTAGGGTTATACCTGGATTATTCTCACATATACTTTGATCTACTCCCGCATTCGCTGTTGGAGAAGGTCCAAATGTTATTTCCATAGAATCTATTTCTGGGTTACAACTTCCATTACCTGTAGTGGTGAGGTAAAGGATTGTTGATCCGCTAGCTACTTCTGCAGCAGTAGGAGAATAGACTGCGTTTAATGCCGCTGAACTCGGAGCATAACTTCCTGCGCCTCCAGACCATTGGCCTCCTGTTGCAATGATTACAGAACCATTTAATGTTACATTAGGATTGTTACCACAGACAATTTGATCAATACCTGCATTTGAAACAGGAGCAGGTGTAAAGGTTACAGTCATAACATCTGTTTCAGGAAAACATACACTAGTTGATGATAGTGTGAGATTAACCGCCCCTGCTAATACATCTCCAGGGCTTGGTGCATATATAGCGTTTAATGTTGTGTTACTTGGTAAAAATGTTCCTGATCCATTAGTTGTCCATATTCCGGTAGTAGCACCCCCAGTTACAGATCCAGCTAATTGAGTACTATCATTGGCACAAGTAATTAAATCAACTCCTGCATCAACAACAATTTTTCCTGAGAATTCAGAAAAATAGCCAAAACGAGTTCCAGATGAAGCTCCTCCATTGATTAAACCAATTGAAAATACATCTGTTGTGTTTGTAATTAAGTTATTTACTCCAACTGGAACATCAACAGTATTATAGCTTATCTGAGCAGACATCCATACTCCACCAGTGTTAGGGACTACAGCAAAAGCTGCTGCGGGAATTAGTCCCGGATTCCCATTCATTAAAAAATTTCCTTCATTACCCGCTTGAACAACTATGTTTAATCCAAAAAATTCTGTGGTTGAACGAACCACATTAACTTGTGAAGAACCTGCACAATTTAAAGGTGGCAATAACGCACCACCTGTTTCACAACCAAAACCAGATACATGATAACAATAAGCTGGTTCTGAACATTGAATAAATGTTGACGGGTTAGTAATATTTACTCTAAAAGTTTCGCCTGCAAATAAGTTAGCTACTGGAACTCCTGCTACTGATATAAGATTGTTGTTTTTAGTAGAAACGATGTAGGCATACTCTGGAACGGTTAGCCCTCCTTGTGTAACAATATAATCGTTTCCAACTATATCTACAGGTACTAACTGGTCTCCATTTAAATCTTTACATCCTGCTGGTTGTGGCCATACCGAATCATCTTTTACAGAAACAGCGATAGGTTTATCAGCAACAATAGCTGTACCAGATGGATTGTCTGCTCCAACAGTACTCGTTACAGCTCCAGAATATGTTTGCCCCCTCATTAAAGTAATCGAATATGAGGATAATGCTGGATGTCCTCCATCTAATGGTTTTTGAGGGTAAATTAAAACTGTTGTATTATCTAGAGTGGCAACAATATCAAACGATGTATAAGCTGAAGGAGTATAATTCCCATTTTGCCAGCTATTTTGAAACGGAGTATAAAATTCTGTTCCTAATCCGTTTATTCCTTTTAATGAAAAAATATCAGGGTTATTCGTTGTTGTAACTTCATAATAACATGTAATATTTGCCGTAGATGAAATATGTAATCCAGTATTTAAAACTACATCTTGAGGCATTGTTTCTAAATCTGCTCTATGGGCTGTTATATCTTCAATGTGCCCAGAATTTGCAGGAATGTTTATTACAATGGGTGCTCCTCCATTAAACCCAGCATTGGCAGGTTGGTCTATAGTTACTGTTGCAGCTATATTAGTTGTAGCCATTACCAATCTAAGTCCTTGTGAAGCTGCTGCACCATGGCCAGAAGTTACTTCAGGTGGTGCAAACCAAAAATCCGTACTCGTTTGTGAGCTTAGTGATGTTGAATAAAATAGTAGTAAGAGAATAAATAGAAAAGCGTATGTATTTTTCATAATTTAAGAAAGATGATAGATTGGTTTTGAATTTATACTGATTTAAGGCAAAAAAGGTTACCTATGCTTGTAACCTTTCAGGTTTTTAATTAGTTGTGGTGAGTAAAAAACCTCATGATAATATTTACCCTATATAGAGGATTTTGGAAACGTCATTGCGAGGCACGAAGCAATCTCAATTAAAATAGCTGTTTGCAGCTTACAGCTACAAACGGTATTTATTTACATAAATTAATAATGAGGATGTCATCCTATGTTTGCGAAGTATGATTTGTTAATGATAAAAACCAAATATAGTTTTGTTATTTAATTATAAATAAGAACAGAAAGAGAGAGGAACTAGATT
>JABSPC010000459.1 GCA_013215515.1 Crocinitomicaceae bacterium | reverse complement strand
GCCTTATTGACAGTGGATTGCGTATATCAACAGCTTGAGAGTTTATGGTAGCTTTAACGATGTCTGGGACGAGCCGGTCTTGGGAATAATCACCTCCGCCAATGACATTCCCTGCTCTTGCGGTAGCCAATTGTATGGGATTCTTACTTTCTAAAAATGACCTTCTATATGAAGCACTTAATATTTCAGAACAGGCTTTCGACGAGCTATAGAGGTCATAACCGCCTAATTCATCGTCCTCATCATATGCATGATCAGCTTCTATATTTTCATAAACTTTATCTGTAGTAACATTGATGAAGGCTTTTACATTCGTTGATTTTCGAGCGGCCTCCAAAATGTTGAGTGTTCCAATTACGTTCGTCGAATAGGTCTCAACAGGGTTTGTATAGGACTTTCTTACTAATGATTGTGCCGCTAGATGGAAGATAATGTCTGGTTTAAATTCCCCGACCGCATCTTCAATTTCTTTGGTGTTGTTGATGTCAATGTAATGTGTACGGTAATCGAGATTTAATTCTTTAAAGTGAATATCATTCTCAAAACCTTCCTGAGAAATACCCTCGACAATTGCACCTAATTCCAATAGCCAAAGCGCGAGCCATGAACCCTTGAAACCAGTATTACCAGTTATAAGGACTTTTTTATTTGAATAAATACTATTGAATAAATTCATTTACTCCCAAGATTTCCAATCCGCTTTTTCGGATTTCCATAATGCGTCGAGGACCATCTTATCACGCAATGCGTCCATACATTTCCAAAATCCATGATGCTTATAAGCCATAAGTTCGTTGTCAGCGGTTAAAGCTTCTAATGGCGAAGCTTCCCACATTTCATCATCATCAATATCTTTCAAGTAATCAAAAACTTTAGTGTTTAGGACAAAAAAGCCACCGTTAATCCAGATACCATCGCCAGAGGGTTTTTCTTTAAATTCCTCAACGTTGTTGTTTTCTCCCAATTTGAGACCTCCAAACCTTGCTTCAGGCTGAACGGCAGTTAGAGTTGCCAATTTCCCGCTTTTCTTGTGAAAGTCCAAAAGATCGTTGAGGTCAATGTTTGCTAACCCATCGCCATAAGTCAGCATGAAGTCTTCTCCGTTTAAGTATTTTTCTACCTGTTTTAATCTTCCAGCGGTACCTGTATGAAGTCCTGTATCAACCAAAGTAACTTTAAAGCTCTCTGATTTTGAATAATGAACTTCAACTTCATTGTTGTCAAGTTCAATACTCACGTCAGAATGATGAAGGTAATAATTGAGGAAATATTGCTTTATGTAATACCCTTTGTAGCCGAGACAAATAACGAAATCATTGAACCCATATGATTCATAAATTTTCATAATGTGCCATAAAATCGGCTTTCCACCAATTTCCACCATAGGTTTGGGACGTGCTTCAGTCTCTTCCATTAATCGAGTACCAAGTCCACCTGCAAAAATGACTATTTTCATTATTTTTCTATTTCGTTCGTTCCCACTTCAACTTGGGTCTAACGACACCAGGTAAGTGGTTTTTGTATTCACTTTCTCGTTTATCGATATCTTCAATTACCTCAAACCCTAAAACTCCTTTAATCAAACAATGTACCTCCAATGGACTAAACGTTGAAAGCGCAACGTCAATGGTATAGTAGCCCGTATTCAAGAGATCTGGCGGGACCCAGACAATAGATTCATGATTTCCGGCTTCATACATTTCGGATTCAAATTTCCCTTCAGCGCTAACAAAAGCACATTCTCCGAGAGAAGTATGAAAGTGGACATTTGGTGAAGGCTTAAATGGGCCGTTTTCTAGAATTTCGTACCTAATCATG
>JABSPC010000458.1 GCA_013215515.1 Crocinitomicaceae bacterium | reverse complement strand
GTTGGATCGATTGTATCATCAACAGTGATTGTTTGAGTTACCGTTGCGTTGTTTCCACAAGCATCAGTGTATGTCCAAGTTCTTGTGATTGTTCCTCCACATGGGTCAGTCAAAGCTCCGTCAACTCCGGTTACGGTACTTGCTCCATCACAGTTGTCTGTCCAACCTAAATCAGTCATTACTGGAACATCACCCACACATTGAACTGCTATATCAGCAGGTGGTAGCGCGAATACTGGCACTTGAGTATCG
Organism: Crocinitomicaceae bacterium; assembly: GCA_013215515.1. Classification (GTDB taxonomy): domain Bacteria; phylum Bacteroidota; class Bacteroidia; order Flavobacteriales_D; family Crocinitomicaceae; genus UBA4466. Next base: position 1,299 of record JABSPC010000458.1, on the reverse strand, counting down.
TGAACTGTTATCGTTTGTGTTTCGGTAGCTACGTTTCCACAAACATCAGTGAATATCCATGTTCTTGTAATAGTCTCTGGACAAGATAGTCCATCAGACACTTCAACTCCAACTGCATTGCCTGGTGCATCACAGTTGTCTGTGTAAGCAAGATCTGCAATCGCAGGTACATCACCAATACATTGAACTGCTAAATCAGCAGGTGCTGCTGTCATTACAGGTACTTGAGTATCGTGAACAGTGATTGTTTGTGTTTCGGTAGCTACGTTTCCACAAGCATCAGTAAACGTCCAAGTTCTAGTAATAGTCTCTGGACAAGATAGTCCATCAGAAACCTCAACTCCAACTGCGTTACCATTTGGATCACAGTTGTCCGTGTAAGCTAAATCTGAAATCGCAGGAACATCTCCAATACATTGAACCGCTACATCAGCAGGTGCTCCCGTCATTACAGGTGCTTGAGTATCGTGAACAGTGATTGTTTGAGTTACCGTTGCAGATACATTTCCACAAGCATCAGTCCAGAACCAAGATCTTGTGATCGTTTCAGGACACGAAAGTCCATCACTAACATCACTTCCCGTTACAACTCCTGTAGGATCACAATTGTCCGCATATCCTAAATCAATCATTGCAGGAACATCTCCGATACATTGAACTGCTAATGCGGCTGGTGGCGCATCCATTACTGGAGCGGTTACATCCATTACCGTAATCGTTTGCGTTACGAAAATGAAGTTTCCACAATCATCCGTTACTCTATATCTTCTTAAAATTGTTTCTGGACATGATAATCCATCTGATGTATCATCTTCCCAAGTTACTGTCGGAGTTGCTCCGTTATCAGCCTCATCCGTTACAACCGTTGGATCTGTTACCGGAACATCCACTTGACATTCAACATTAATCCCTGTTGGATTAGATGCCGTTGGCAATACCGCATCTCCAATAGTAAACGTTTGTTCTACTGTTGTTGTGTTTCCACAATCATCAGTAATAATATAAGTTCTTGTTATGATCTCTGGACAGTTACCTCCATCACTAACATCACCTCCAAATGTTACAGTTGGATTAACAGTACAGTTATCAGCCGCATCAGTTACCTGAAGAGGATCAAATACTGGTGGAAGGCCATTTTGTGGTCCTGGATCAGTTGCAGTTGGATCGATTGTATCATCAACAGTGATTGTTTGAGTTACCGTTGCGTTGTTTCCACAAGCATCAGTGTATGTCCAAGTTCTTGTGATTGTTCCTCCACATGGGTCAGTCAAAGCTCCGTCAACTCCGGTTACGGTACTT
>JABSPC010000457.1 GCA_013215515.1 Crocinitomicaceae bacterium | reverse complement strand
ATACTTCCGATCAATTTTGTCTGCCAATAATGCCAGTTCATGGTTAAGGTTCATGAACTCGTTCAGAAGAGGTTTGAATAGATTTTGTTGGTTTTGAGATCTTTATTTTCCTATCATTCATTGCAAGGTTTTCTCTACAACTTAGCCATTTCCTTGCAATTCCAGACAGCAAAAAAGATATGATTTTCACTATAACATATTGATAACTAATGAATTTATTTCAATTTAAGGATCGACTAGTTAATCTGAAAGCGAAGCGATCTAAATTCTAAAAGGCAAAGCCGATCCAAAATCGATAGGGATCCAATTCTAGCCAAACCAAACATCATTGATCATCTCAAAACCAGCTTTTTCATTGATTCTTTGCATGATCACTTGCTTACCGTACGACAATTCATCACGCATTACTGCGGATTCCATTTTCAGGAAGAGTTTCTTGTTCTTGATATAAATATCTTTCGTTCTATGAGCGACAGCGGTTCCCATCATTTCCGGCCAAGATTGAATGATTTCGATTTCTTTCATCTTGCCTTCATAACCATAAGCTTTAAGCCAACGGTCAATCACATCTTTTAACGGAGCTTCTTTCGACGTACGTTTCAAATCACTCATTCAATATCAATTTAACTCCAAGTTCGCTGACTGTGCCTTCCTCTACACGAAATACTTTACATTCGAGATTGCTCTCAGAGAATATCTTCTCTACCCTTTCAAGGTCTGTATCCGTTACAAGTACTTGTCCAAAAAATTGATCACTTACCAATTTCATAAGACGTTCAACTCTTGTGTGGTCTAATTTATCAAAAATATCATCAAGCAACAAAACGGGTTGCGTATTCAAATGGCTTTTTAACCACTCGTACTGAGCTAGTCTAAGTGCGATAATAAATGACTTCTGTTGGCCTTGCGACCCAAATTTCTTTACGGGATGACCTTTTATTTGAAATACCAAGTCATCACGATGTATACCTACGTTAGAGTATCGCGTATACGCATCTTTTTTCTCATATTGTTTGAGTAGATCAGCAAAAGGTGCTTCCGTCAATTGTGATTTATAAATCAAATGGACCTCTTCATTTGCATGCCCAATAGAATCATAGTGTTTTTGAAAAACAGGAATAAACTCATTCAAGAATGACTTTCTTTTCTCAAAAATATCCAATCCGAGCAACACCATTTGATGGTCCCAAACTTCAATAGACTCACGATCGAACATGCGATGTTCAGCCATGTTTTTCAATAATGCATTCCGTTGTACAACAACTTTTGCGTACTTCTGAATAGATTCAAGATAACGTCTGTCGAATTGAGATATAATCCCATCCATCCACCTCCGTCTTACTTCACTGCCTTCAGAAATCAGATCTCTATCGTATGGCGAAATCATCACAGCTGGAAATTGACCAATATGATCAGCTAACTTTTCGTATTCCTTTTTATTTCTTTTAAAAACTTTCTTTGATCCAACTTTAACCGCACAATTAATTGAAATTTTGGCCTCGTCCTTGTGCCATTCTCCTTGAATTGAAAAGAAAGGCTGTCCAAATCGAATATTTTGACGGTCGATAACATTCATATACGACTTACAAATACTCAAATAATGGACTGCATCAAGTATATTGGTTTTACCCGCACCGTTGTTTCCTACGAAGCAATTTATACCGTCAGACAACTGAATTTCGGCTTCTTCGTAATTTTTAAAATTGATGAGATGTAAGTTCTCTAGATGCATCAAAACAAAATTAGTCCATTTTGTTCAATATCTTCTATCAAGTCATACTTCTTTATCGAAAAAAAAACTTAATTTTGCTCTGCTTAATTTAGTAGAATGTTAGAAAATTTATCAGGAGAAGAGTTAAAGAATCAATTTAAGACGAATAAGAAGCTTAGATTGGCAACCGTGATTATTGGTGGTGCAGCAGTAATAGCTTTGGGCTATTTCTTATACCTTCAATTTATTTGGTATCCTACAAACGAAGAATCGAAAGATAAGTACTGGCCGGGGTTAAACTTGGCAGTGGCAGATTCTACTGATGCAGCTTTAGCAGCGTTGAAACCAATTAAAGAAAAGTACGACGGTTACATTGGTGGAGAGATTGCTCAATTCGTTTATGCTCGTCAATTGATGAACAAAGGTGAATTCAAAAAAGCAATTGAAGACATAGAAGGAGTTGATGTAGAAGATACATACGTGGCTTTAATGGCTATCGGACTTAAAGCTGATTGTCTTTCTGAAATGGGAAAGTATACTGAAGCCGCAAATCTCTATTTAGAGGTTGCTAATACAATAGATAACGATTTTACAACACCATACTATTTAAAGAAAGCAGGACTTTGCGCTGAGAAGGTAAAAGATTTCAAAATGGCAGCGAAGTGTTACAAGCGAATTAAAGATGATTACAGTCAATTTGCAGCTTCAAACTCTATTGATATATTCTACGCTAGAGCGAAGAGTCAGAAAACTAAATAAAATAAACTATGGCTACTCAAGGTCGTAATTTGTCAGAATACAATAAAGAATTTATTCCAAGCGGTGCCGATTTCACGATCGGCATTGTTGTTTCTGAATGGAACGAAAACATAACTCTGAACTTATTGAATGGTGCTAAGCAAGCGCTTACTGACAATGGAGTTAAAGAAGCCAACATCAAAGTACGTTTCGTGCCAGGCGCTTTCGAACTTCCATTAGGCTGCCAATTCATGTGTAAAAATGGAGATCTTGATGGTGTAATTGCCATCGGTACTGTTATTCAAGGTGAAACCAAACATTTCGATTTCGTTTGTGACGCAGCAACTCAAGGAATAAAAGATGTTACTCTAAAATACAATACTCCAGTTTCATTTTGTCTTTTAACAGACAATACT
>JABSPC010000456.1 GCA_013215515.1 Crocinitomicaceae bacterium | reverse complement strand
TATAGGAGACATTTGAAGACCAACTTGCTCCTAAATCTCCTGCGAACAGAGTAACTTCATTGGGTAGGTCATGAAAAAGAGGAACTATTTCGGGCCAAAAATTTATTGAATCGCTTCTTCCTGCAGTGGAATTCCAGATAATATGGCTGAATTGATTATCCACTTCTTTCCACAAGACTTTGTGAAAGAACACAAAGATATTGTCTGATGTCAATGCGTCGATGTTCAAAGTGTTTTGTAAGAATTGTAATTGATTTCCTGAAATATTCCATCCGTCAATATTAGGATCTAGGACAATAAATAGATCATTATGAATCTTGAATTTATAGTAGGTCGCGCCATATCGACTTTCAAACAATGGCCTATTTTCCATGTCATGATTTCCAACGGCAAAATAAACAGGAATGCCAAGAATGCTTATGTCAGCATCTATTTCATCCCAATCTTGTGCTATCGGAAAAGCGGAAACAATATCTCCAGTTAATATGCCCAATTCTAAATCAGGCTTACTTTGGAGATAGGAGAATTTTTGTTTGAACGGAGGGTGAAATCCCACATTGTTTACTCCTGAGTTTCCAAAGGTATGTCCAGCAACGAAAAATGAATACAATGTAGAGTCTTGCTGCCCAAAAGAGGTGATACTTAATAGGAACATTATGGCAAAACTAATTTTCATTTACTGGATCTACTTATTGTTAATGGCTATTACGTCGTATAGACTTCAAACCATGATTTGGATTTAAAGGTAAGAAAAAGGGCATAAGAAAAGAAGAATTATTAAGAGGCTAAATCTCATGAAGATCGTCTAAACTTAAACAACCTGAATGATTATAAAGTTACATAATACACATACGCACATTGAGAATTTTGTGTAACTTAATAAGATAAACATGCATTTTATGAAAAGGAACACAATCATGTTATTTTCACTTTTAGCTGCGTTCATTTCGGCACAGGAAGTCGTATCTACTCAAGGAGATTCATATTCGTACGGCAGCGGGAGTATAGACTTTACTATAGGCGAAGTGATAATTAAAACAGGAACCGATGGAACCAATGACCTTACTCAAGGTTTTCATCAAACCAACTGGAATTATCTTGGTGCGGAAGATCATCTTCCAAGCTATGAAGCAATTATTTTCCCTAACCCAACAGGGGATGTGCTGAATATTAAGACAAGCTCGTTCGAGAATGTGACGTACACACTGTATGACGCATAGCAGTATTCGCGGACGAAGTTATATCAGCAAGAAAGGAGATCCGATGTTAAGACATCATCTGTTTATGTGCTCATTTACAGCTTGTCAAAACAACCCCGAATGCAGAGCTTTATATGAACGAATTGTAGCAAAAGGAAAGTCGAAAAAATTAGCTTTAATCGCCGTTTGTAATAAACTGATGAAGCAAGCTTATGGAGTATGTAAGAATGATCTGGTTTATGATGAAAATTATAGAAGAAGAAAAGTAGAACTTTAGTTATTTTTCAGCTCAGTTACTATGTTAGTAACTTTTGTGTTTAGATTCGCGGTTTTACTCATAAGGTTTATGAAATAGTGGTAAGTAGTAATTATCTATACTATCAGGGGGGCTATTAAATTGGAATTTTAATTTTTGTGCATATTCAATTGTTTGTGCATTTTCCTTTTTTCTTACCTTTTCATATTTGTTCAATGCAGACTGTAAAGACTCAGAGGAATTCAATACTTCAGCAAGTTTAATAGCAGAGGATACCCCAGAACTAACCCCAGAACTGGTAAGTGATATTGAACCGTGAGCGGCATCCCCAATTAAACAGACATTAGCTTTATAATAAGAGGCAAGTAATTTTAATTCTTGATTTTTCCATAAGTGGCCTTTTTTTAAGACACTACTCTCTATGAGTTTTCTTACTTCCTTAGGGAATTCAGATAGTAACTGAGAGCTAAGAGCATTTTCAATTTCCCTGCTTTTTTGGAAAAGGGAGCCATATAATCGGTTGTCAAATTGGAGGAACCACACATGTTCATTATTGGAAATCGGAATGAAACCGAATGCCATACCTTTTTTTATTGATAAGTATTTTCTGAATGTACTGTCATGTATATTCTCATCTTTATGTTTGGCAATACATACAAGTTCATTGATTTCGTTCGGAAAAAAATGCGCTTCGCATACTAAGTTCCGAACCTGAGAGTTAATACCATCCGCTCCAATAAATAAATCTCCGTATTCAATAGAACCATCTTTAAAAACAGCCGCAATTGCCTTACCTTCTGTATATTCGAGATGTAAAAAATCGGAATTATCGTAATATTCATCACT
>JABSPC010000455.1 GCA_013215515.1 Crocinitomicaceae bacterium | reverse complement strand
TCCCAATCTATAACCTAGGCTCTTATTCAAAATAGTTATTAGAGATGCCCAAACTGGGGTTGAAGCGCTCGTTCCAGCTCCAATTGACATAACTTTGCCATTCATTACAATAGTATATGCAGTTTCCGGAGAACTATTGGCTGAAATATCTGGCACTCCTCTTCCATTGTTTCCGTAGGGAAAGCTTTTTTTATACCCGTCAATGGCATTTTGTTGATACTCAGGAATTGGATAAATTGCACTATATCCACCTCCACTTCCTAGACCAGTTCCGCTATTCCAAACCTGTTCATAATCCTTTGATATATACAACGTTGTACCTCCACAACCTAATACGAATGGATTAGAAGCGGGTAACATTACATTCGGGAATGACTTACCATTGTAAGCTCCATGATCACCAGAAGCAGCCACAACAGTTATACCTTTTAAACTAGCTTGGTAACATAATTGATCAATTAATTCTCTATCTGCAACAGAACTATCACTTTCGGAAACTGCCCAAGAGACAGATAAAACTGAAGGATTGTTCGCAGTATCATGAATTGCCAAATGCATTGCATCTGGTATGGATGAAGCATAATAAATAACAATTTTAGCTTTGGGAGCCAAACCAGCTACCATCTGAATATCAAGAGAAACTTCAAGATCATCAACCATTTGAGACGAAGCTGGAACAGTTGGTTTTGTACCTACCTCAACAATTTCTGGAACTGAAAGACCAAACAGCTCGCAATATTGTTTGATATCGGACATTTTGTAGTTCCCTCCCAGCTCAACCAATCCAATACATTCACCATCAGCATCAGCATCAGCATCATTACTTGGAAAATTGTAGAAATCGGCAATGTCTTGAGGAGAATATCCCTTATCCACATCGTGATGAACCAATTCTGGAACTACAGGAGATCTCATTCCCTTAATTAGTCCTTTCTCTAATCCAGAAATTGAAATAATGTATGGCTGAAGATCAACTGGAATTGCTAAAACACCTTGATAACTCAAATATTCTTGCCCTTCTGGTGTTTGATACATGGAAAAAGCAACCTTAAATGCACTGGTAAACTCCTCAATATTGCCTGAAGCAATTACAATTTGCTCTGTTGAATTTTCCTCTGAAATTTTAATATTATATTCTTTCAAAAACGCATTTAATGATTCCATTCCTGGACTATCGGTCGTAAATGATTTATTAAATTCTTTCCCCTGAATATATTGACGTTTAACAGGATGCTGCATAATATTTTGCCCAGCACCTTCTGATTGATTTTGCCTTAAATAAAATGTTACCTCAACATTTGTACTAAGATCTACAGGGCTTTTCCAAGCGCGAATTTTTCCCAATGCATGTTTGTTTTGTGTTGTTTGTATTGACATTGTTCTAAGTTTAAGTGAATAGTATTAGTTAATCATTAAAATATTTTCGATTTCATTCGGAAAAGCAAGCCTTAGGTAAAAAAATCCTGTGCCTGAACTTCCTAACATTAATCCTGGAGTAGGTTCCATTCCTTGCGTCATTCCAGTAGGATCATTTACTCCACTTGGCCAATCTGTCCCTGTCTTTTCGTATAGTTCAGAGCCTACAATTCCTACTTGTTGTGCCGTTTGAATATATGATGGGTTATTGAGTATCATTCCTCCAGTCATTAGTATATCCGCATTTCCTGCTAGACCATGGCACAGTGAAAAGTTTGCGTTGCTTGGATTCATTAAGCTATTTGTAACCGATCTATAAGTAGTGTCCAAGGCAAGTTGAGCTTCTTGTAAAAAATCTGACCTTCCTGTTAATTGATACGCACGTAAACGAGAAAGTGCGATACCAGGTGCTCCATGACACCACATTTCTCCACAAACATGTTGTTGTTTAGTATTAGGGGCAGCGTTTATACCCTTTCTTAAATCAGGCCAGTTATTTTGTTGAGGAACAAAATGTTCTCTTTCATATTGAAACGCCATCATCGCAGCATTCCAGTATTCCGCGTTTTCTGTTTTAGCGTAAAGCTCTAGAAATGCAGCAGCAATACCTGCTGTACCATGAGAATATCCAGTCAAGCCTTGATTATCAGGTATTGTTTGCCACGACCATGATGTTTCACCTCTATCAGCTTTGCTAAGAAGAAAGTCTGCACACTTTTTAGCCAGGTCAAGTAAAGTTGAATCCTTCTCTTGTTCATGAATTTTAAGCAATACGGGAATTGCTCCTGCTGCACCAGAAATAATATCAATTTCATGATCGCCAATCTTTTCTTTATTCAGCTTTTTGATCATTTCTAATCCTGCTTTTTTCCAGTCTTCATTTTTCATTAATCCACCTATTTTCAAAAGGGCGTATCCTGTACCTAATCTTCCTGAATGAACACCAAATAAGCTAGGTGAAGGTTTGGCTTTGGTTTGCTTCAAAATGTTTTTTACAGCTCCGCCCAATGTTTCATGGATAACTGGATCTGGAACTCTAACAGATACTTCAGCTAAAAACAAGGCTATTCCTGCTAATCCACTGTACAAATCTGTTCCAAAAGTTCTTGTTGCCACTTGGTATCGACCGCCAATTACTTCTACCCCTGCACCTTGCCAATTACAAATCCCTTCTTGTTCGTACCAAATAGCATTTTTTGCTAAATCTCTAGCTATGGAGTATGATGTATACAAATATGGGCTAACCTCCATTGGCTGCTGTTCTAATGTTGTTTGTTGTTCTGCTGTTTGCATAATATTTATTTATTTGATTCCCTTTGAGTGAAGATTCATTGACATACGTTCGTGAGAGATCCCTTTTTCTTTAAGACACTTAATAACCCACTCTTTTCTTTCCTTCTCGCTTTCTATTTTTTCATCCTGCGAGTCTACTAATGCGTGAGCAATTGCTGTTACTCGACTCATTCCAAAGCTTTGTCCATCACCAGGATCTTCAGCCATACTAACTCCTGTATCAATAATATCTGTAAAAAGAGGATGCTTGTCAGTTAAGTGTGGGCGAACTGCTTCAATAATATGTTTCACTAACCTTTTGACTATTGACAAGTCATCTTTATCAAAATATAAAACAGCACTATCATTACGATTGTACAAATCTGGATGGTTCAAACATTTAAAATTGAATGGAACTTTATAATCATTTAAAATTCGAGTCACATTTTCAACCAACGACGCAGCTACTTCAGGTTTAATGCTCCAATAGATTCTGATCAAATTACAATCTGGAGCCAAATATGTATTTCCATACACATAATAAAAGACCGGATGAGCGGCTCTATTTTCACGGTATCTAAGAAAATCAACTTTTTGATTTACAGCTAATGTTGGTTGCGCAGGGTTTGGCACATAAGTATTAGCAGTAACAGCTCTTAGGTCTCCATTTTTCTGAGC
>JABSPC010000454.1 GCA_013215515.1 Crocinitomicaceae bacterium | reverse complement strand
CAAGATGGACCCTACGCTTGGAGAGCAAGAGTTACCAATCTTTATGATGACGGTAAATTAGAATTCACTGGATCAATTAATGTGATGCGCTAGAATACTACACGATATTAGAATTCAAAGAGGCCTTGTCTCGGTTCAACCGAGACAAGGCCTCTTTTTTATGAATGGCATTGCATTTGTAATACACTAAAAGTTATTAAGTTTGAAACAAAATAGAACACATGAAAAAACTAATTATACCACTAGCATTAATCGCAACTATCTCAATCGTATCTTGTGATGTTTTAGAAGAAGTTGCCGGAACAGTATTATCAACTGGTGACGGTGAAACCGCCGATTTACCTGGATTGTCAGAAGGAGAAGTAATCTCTGGTTTGAAAGAAGCATTAAATGTTGGAATTAAAAATTCGGTTGACTTGACATCTGTTACCGATGGATTTTTAGGAAATAATGAAATTAGATTGCCTTTTCCTGAAGACGCTCAAAAAGTAAAGGAAAAAGCGCTAAAATGGGGTCTTGACAATCAAGTAGAAAAATTTGAGACAACTCTAAATAGAGCAGCCGAAGAAGCTTGTAAAGAAGCATTGCCTATTTTCAAAGATGCGATTCTTAAAATGAGCATTCAAGATGCCTTTGGAATTTTGAATGGTGGTGATGGAGCTGCAACTAATTATCTTAAAGGTGCAACATCAAGTGCGTTAAAAACAGCATTCCTTCCTAAGGTTGAAGTGGCTATTGCAAAAGTTAAATTGACAGAATACTGGAACCCAATTATTACAAAGTATAACTCTGCAATGACACTTACTGGAGGAGAAAAATTAAATCCAGACCTTAATGATTATGTAACTAATAAAGCAATTACAGGATTATTCATAATGGTAGCAAAAGAAGAAAATAAAATTCGCCTGGATCCTCTCGCAAGAGTTACGGATATACTTCAAAAAGTATTTGGAAGTATAGGTAAATAATAAAACTTACATTTATTAAAAGTCCTTCTTGGCTCATCCAGAAGGACTTTTTTTTGCAGTAAAGCCTGAAATTGTATACTTTTAATACTCACTAAAAAATGTCTATGCAATATCCTGCAACTGAACTTGTTCTTGATAAAAATGGTCACGTGTATCATCTTGGATTATCAATTGAAAATGTTGCTGAAAACGTTATACTTGTTGGTGATCAAGACCGCGTGGACTTGGTAGCATCGTTCTTTGACTCTGTTGAGCATTCTTCACAGCATAGAGAATTTGTATGTAAAACAGGAATGTATAAAGGCAAGCGAATAACGGCGCTTTCTACGGGAATTGGAACGGATAACATTGACATTACAATAAATGAACTTGACGCGCTTTACAACATAGACACCGTTAAACGTATTGATAAAGAGGATTTCACTTCGTTGAACCTTATTCGAATTGGTACATGCGGTATTTTGCATCCTGAAATACCTATTCATTCTTTTATACTGTCTACGCATGCTTATGGCTTAGACAATGTTGCGCACTTCTACGAAATCGAGTTTAATGAGAGTGAAAAAGCGTTGAACAAAAAAATTAGTGATCATATTGGATTGCCGGAAGGAGTGCACACATATACATCAGAAGCATCTCGTGGGCTATTTAAAAAGCTGAGTTCGGATAAAACGAAAGAAGGTATCACAGTAACTTCAAGTGGGTTTTACGGCCCTCAAGGGCGTCAATTGCGCTTAAAGAATAGAACATCCGAATTGAATGAAAAATTAACTTCATTCAAAACTGACGAGCATCGAATTACAAATTTTGAAATGGAAAGTTCGGCGTTGTTCAGTCTGGGAAAAGCTCTCGGACATGAATGTGCCACCATTTGCCTTGGGATTGCCAATCGACCCAACAAAGAATTCTCGTCTGGCTACAACGATGATATGCTTGAATTAATCGAGTACGTATTGAAGAGAATTTAATCCGACTCTGCAGGCCTGTAGATATACAACTTCCCTTTCTTAATGGCATCCAGCCTCAATTTTGACGAACCGACTTTTCTACCATGTTCTGCTGTGTTTTGATGAAGCACCAGAATTAAATCTTTCGAAATAACTTTGTAAACCACAGCGGTGTGGTGCTTCATCTCTTCGTTATACGTAGCGTTTCCCTCTTTCCATTGTAACTTAATCTTCTCGAATTGGATAATATCTCCAGGTTTGATGCATTCTTTTTTCCAATTAATGAGATCGCCATACACTTCAAAATCATCCCATTTCGCATTGGTTTCATCAAGAACATACTTGGCCAGATCCCAGCATTCGCCTCGGTCAACCTTCTTGCCTGTCTTCTTTTTCGCGAGCTTCACAATTTTTTTGTTGATCTCGGGAATAGAGTCGCAATCTTGGCTGAATCCTAAAGGAGAGGTAAAAAGAAATAGAATCAGAATGATACGCATGTTGCTTAAACGTTAATTAATACTCAATATTATACTAGATAATCTCGTTTAACAATCTTTGTATTTTATCTTCATTAACTTTCAATACTGTTTCTGAAAACATCGAAGACTCATCGAGAAGGTATTTTTCCGTTCCAGAAAAGTGAATTGCATCTGGTTGAACATTCTTTTTAATTGTGGCGATATTTGAAGCGTTCACTCCACCTCCAGGCATAATTTCAATTCTATTTCCAGCATACGATTTCATTTCCGTCAAAATTGGAAGTCCGAGATCCACGTTTCTTGCTAATCCAGAAGACAATACGCGATTGACCCCCAATTTAATTAAGGAATCCAATGATTGTTCAAACTCAAAAGTATCGTCAAACGCTCGGTGAAAAGTGACTGCCATTCCTTGCGCTTGCTCCATCATCAATGCAATCGCGTTCTCGTTGATTAATCCACCCTCCTTCAAAGCGCCGATAACAACACCCTGTGCGCCGATCGCTTTACATTCACGAATATCACGAAGTATAATTTCAATTTCATCTTCGTTGTATTTGAACCCTCCAGGTCTTGGTCGAATCAAAACATGGGTTTCAACGCCATAGGCCAAGGCATATTCAATAAGTCCAGGAGAAGGGGTAATTCCACCTTGCTCTAAATTTTGACACAATTCTATCCTTGAGAAATTAAACTTTTTAGCCAGCTGAATCGCTTCTATTGACGCCGCACATAATTCTACTTTCATTACTTATCTGCTCTTAAAAATTCAATTTCATCGATAAAGGTCCATGGTATACCTCCTGCCCCACCATTTCCTGTAGGAATTTCATCCAATGACTCAACTACGAGCTTGATAAATGCCGATTTGGTACTCGTAAATGAAATTTGATTTTGTCCGTCTTTAAAATTAGTACCTCCACCTATTTCTGTCCATTCTTTATTGTCATCTGAGCCATAAATAATCACCTTCTCAGGTAAATAAATCCATGATCCATTGTTATCCTTAAAACCAATCTCGAGACCATTAATTTCTTTAGACCCCTTCATATCAACAATCATTTCAATGTGTTTTTCTCTGAAACCAAGCCATTCGCTTCCTTTGAAGGTATTACCTCCACGTATTCCGTCGACTAAGTTTAGGCTTCCGTTGTGATCGTATTTTGGGTGAGGAGGCGTAATTAACTCAATAGCGCGACCGATATCTTCATGGAAATCAAAATCATACTCCAGCTTTCCTTCAAACCCATCAGATGTTATTCTCCAATGTGGTGACTTATTTCGATATTTATTCCTAAACGATTCCAGCATCTCATTTACCTCCAGATCAAATTTTTCTGAATACTCACCAAACCCTAGCACAAAATGTTCAATATGAAAAACTGAAGTTGTATCAACAGATTCTAATCCAATCTTTATTCCTTCTGCTGACCGTTCAATAATCAATACTGGATAATGAATTGACTTCGAAAAATTTGCTCCGTGAAGTGTCAAATAGTCCTCGTGGTAATCCAAATACACTTTTAGGAACTCTTCATAATCCGGTTTATTCTCACACCACAAACTCTGCATTAAAGCCAATGCGCGAGGAAAAGCCATATATTCCACATGATCCATCGTTGGCATATACTCCGTCCAAAGGTTTGCTTGTCCGCCCAAGATAAATTTCTCTTGTTCTTCTGTTAATTCCTCTGGAACTGGATCGTATTTATACACTTTCTCTAAGGGCAAATACCCGCCAATAGCCAAAGGCTCAATGTCGTGACCGCTTTGATAATAATCGAAATAACAATATGTAGTTGGAGACATAACAACATTGTGACTGAGCTTTGCGGCCTCAATTCCACCCGCTTCTCCTCGCCAAGACATCACTGCCGCATTTGGAGACAAACCTCCTTCTAGAATTTCATCCCATCCTATTAATTTACGCCCTTGTTCTGTTAAGTACTCATCGATCTGACGAATGAAATAACTCTGCAATTCATGCTCATCTTTGAGCATATTTTCTTTGATTGTTTTTTGGCAATCTTCACATTTCTTCCACCTTTCCTTAGGTGCTTCGTCCCCTCCAATATGGATGTATTCAGATGGAAACATCTCTAACACTTCAGATAAGATGTCTTTCATGAAATCAACTGATTCAGGTTTGGAACAATAAATATCATCGAAAATTCCCCATAGTCCTGGAACAGGGTTTAATTCACCAGTACATGAAAACTGCGGATATGCAGCTAAAGCAGCTCGACTATGCCCAGGCATTTCAATTTCAGGTACAACCGTAATGAACTTCGACTTGGCATACGCAACCACTTCTTTGACTTCTTCTTTGGTGTAAAAACCACCGTACCTTTCTGCATCATATTCTCGAGGTGAATCTGAAAAATGACCAATAACAGTACTGTCTCTAAAACCTCCAACTGCCGTCAATTCAGGGTACTTTTCTATCTCGATGCGCCAACCTTGATCATCCGTTAAGTGCCAATGGAACTTGTTGAACTTGTACAAAGCCATGAGATCAATGAAACCTTTAATCTCTTGAACATTAAAGAAGCGACGGCTTACATCAAGGTGTAATCCTCTCCAGTTAAATCTAGGTTCGTCTTTGATAAGACATTTTTCAATGAGGTAATCGTCATCCTTTTCACTGATCAGTTG
>JABSPC010000453.1 GCA_013215515.1 Crocinitomicaceae bacterium | reverse complement strand
TACACTTTGGTGGGAATGTGAGAATGGGCTGTTAACGCCGGCAGAGTCCGTATCCATACAAGTGCCCACTGCCGCAATAATGACGGCAATAAATAGTTGGCCTGCACATGGTAATATATCCGAAGGCCAGGATTATTGGTTAGCTCCATTTTTTGACAGAAATGCAGATGGAAATTACGATCCAGCTGATGGGGATTATCCAGTGATTAAAGGATGTTGCGCGTCTTATATGATTCAAAATGACCGCATGGGGACGCACACTCCATCAGCATCATTCCCTATTGGACTTGAAATCCATTATATGTTTTATCACTATAGAACATGGGACTATTTAAACAACGCGACATTCGTTGAAGTCGCAATTAGAAATACAAGTGTTTATGATTATACTGATTTTATATACGGAATAAGGGTAGAACCAAGTATCGGGACATTTAATGACAATCGTTTTGGATGTGATTCTACGACCAATATGATGTATTTCTGATAATGATGCTGAAATGAATTATGGAATTGATCCGCCGGCGATTGGGATTGTAGCTTTGGACAATTCAATGAATTCATGTATTGTAGGTAGCGCGGGAAGTTCGACAGCAGAATATTGGAATACAATGAATGGGCTAGAACCTTCGGGAACTCCAATAATGCATACTGATGGTTATCCTACAAAATATAGGTGTTCTGATGATCTCAATGACCCAAGTAGATGGAGTCAATATGCCTTAAGCTCTCCTTCTGGGGAACTGCCGAGGATTAATGACATCTCATCATGGCCCATTTGAAGGACGAATTAATCTGTACGATGTGCCGAATGAAGTAAAGCAAACATATGCGATTCTGTATGCCAGAACCGGAGATCACCTTCAAAATGTTCAGCAGCTTTTATCCGATGCAGCTGAGGTTAAAAACTTTTACGATAACGATTCAGATACGCCTTGCGAAGGATGGTGGTGGGGAGTTGATGAACTTCAAACAACGGACTTTAGTATTTACCCAAATCCAGCTTCAAACCAATTAACGATTGAAAATGGCCTTGGACTTGATATGCAAGTTTCTCTAATGAACATTGAAGGGAAAGCAGTCCTAACAAATGAAATTACTGTAACAAGCTCATCTATAGACGTTTTGAGTCTTAATGCTGGAATTTATTTGGGTCAAATTGCTGCCGAGTCAGGGAACATGGTGAAGCGAGTTGTTATCGAATAATCCTACCGAAGGCTTTTTCGAATATAACCTATTTAGCAAGTGCGATTGTAGATTTGTGCTTTAGCCCCTAATAAAGTGAAAAAATAGAAATACCAAGATGTAAGTCTACTGCAACACCAACATTTGCTTCTTATACACATTAGTACTCATCATCTGAATCGTATAAAAACCTTTTGGAGTCGAACTCAGGTCAATCGTATGAATTCTATCATTGAGAACATTTTCGACAAAAACGCTTTTTCCTGTTCCATCAACAATATTAACGTGCGTGTATTCATCATACTCGCCTGTTAATTCTAGACTTATAATTCCTGTACTTGGGTTTGGGTAGACTTTTGCCGTCCATTTATCTTAACTAACTTGTTGTGCAAATAGGATTGGTGCACTGCATAAAAACAGCAATGTAAGCCATTTGGATTTTGGAGATTTTCGCATGTTCTGGTTTTTGGAGATGTACTTATAACGCGAAAACTTGAAATATAATTGTAGGCTAGCTCTTATATTCCTCCAAAATGATTTTGAAATTCTTGATTTTGAATTGCTTTCCACCCTTGTTCCAGATGTAGATGTTTATGTGATCAAGTGTTTGCAGATTGTCAGGAATCAAGCTTTCGAATTCAACATGCGCCCATTCGTTGACCCCTTCAAGACGGTCATTGTACAAAGGCACAGCACTATAATAGGAAGCGCCCGTTTTTTCATTTCTAGCATCGATTACCAGGTTGACATCTTCCAGAGGAACGCCCGATGTCATTTTATCGAGAACAACACGATAATACCAGCGTTCAGTCGTTCGAGGTAAGTGGATCTCTGATTTTCCCGATAAAGTGAAAATGTCGTTTGCGTTAATTTGAAGAACTTCTTTCTGTTCTCGAAGAACAAGCTCCTTCGTTTTTTTACCAAAAGGGTGGCATGATTTAGTATACGCCCAACGGTCGAAATTGTCATCTTCCCAAAAAGCCAAACTTGCAAAATAGTTGTCACTTGTGAATTTTTGATTGACCATAAAACCGCTGTTAAATGTCGAGATTCGGATAAGCCCAACAATGAAGAAAAGGCCCAATAATGAATAGGTCCAAACTTTTCGTTTTTGCAAGAGAACAAAAAGCGGCAATAGAATAAAGACTAAATGCTCTGTATACGGTCGGTTCCCAAAAGCGGATTCATAATCCCAAGCCCACCAAGATGATATGACCCAAGCGTTTGCGATGAAGTAAAGTGACCACCAGAACGCCTGAAATTTGTTCGATTTGTATAAGTAGACTAAGCCTACAGTGGAGAGAATTAATAGCGGCGTATGAACGAACAATCCCACTCTAAAACTGAACAGCGAGGCGATTATGTGAGGGCTCAAAAAGGTGAACCCTTCGCCACCATACGACCAAACGAACCAAGCCCCAGACTCCCATTTCCAAATTAAAAAGAGATTGAAAATAATGAACAATGATCCAATTATACCGTAAATAAAGTTCTTCGCTCGGTTCACAAACAATTGATTTACGAATGCGATAAGAGCTTCTTTACTACCGAGTAAAAAAGGAATTATTAATACAATAATAAGGTTTGTGGGACGGACCAAAACGATCATTCCAAGAGTTAGCCCTAAGCCTAAGAAATGCCAATGACTCACGTCCTTTCTCATTTTTAGAATGAACCAAGAAAACAGCCCAAACAAGAAGAACGAATACAAATGGCTAAAACTTAAAGTGTTAACAGAGTAATGAAAAAGGGGTGTCGCCAAATAGATTATTGGAACTAGCCAACGAATGAGCGATTTTTGCTTTGGAAATAAGTTCTTGAGCAGGCTGTAGAATAATATCAACCCAAAAATTGCGTAGAAAGTCATTCCGATTTGAAGAAACAATTGATAGACCTTTGAATAACCATCGGCGGGCCTTCCAGTTATCCAAGATACTGCCGTCGCCATTGAATAGAACGGAGCATGAAGCAATGCCACGCCCGGAAAATACTTGTTGTGAACGCCTCCCGTTTCAGTTTTGACAAGATAATTTTGATTCTTTTTCTCTTCTAAGTATTGCCCTTCAGCATCAAGACATTTTTGAAAACTTGGGTCATCATAGGTTAGAATAGCCGGTAAATAAGCGTAATACCCGCGCATATCCGAGCGAATAACTTGCGTTTCTTCCCTTCCTGAATATTTGTAAAAGCTGAAAAACACCAAGAATAATCCAAACCAAAAAATGGGGTTCGAAAGAGATGATATAAATCTATGTGAAAAAGAATTATTCATTTGCACACTTTTCAATTACACCTTCTATTAATTCTTTTTGTTGTCTTAGTTGATTTGAATGGAATAATCCGAATAAAATTAACAAACCAATTACGGGCAGAAAAAAAGACCAGACACGTCCTAGAGCGAAAAAAAAATCAGTAATGGACACGAATGTCAAAAACAAGAACATAATTGTGCCACCGACATCATGATAAGCAGCAGTTGTTATAAATGCTTTATTGGTGTCAGGGTAGTCTTTTACCAATACTGCTGTTACACCGCCAGTGAAATGAAAATAGGAAGTATCATTACGTAAAATTATGAGGTCGTAAAGTTCACTTCTAATAATAGCTCCATCTGGAACAACTTTTCGTGTCTTTCCTTTTGAAGTTTTTTTTGAAAGTGATTTGCCCTTCATTTCTTTTTGGAAACATTTTAAGTCGATTTCCGCTTCATAACGTCGAATATAAAAGGGCAAAAAATACATTTCAATTAGTAATTATCGCATTACATCTGCTCCAAAAACTCAATTCTCTTCGTAATCGGCGGGTGCGTTGCAAACAAACCAGTAATAGCAGAAAACGCGTTTTTTTCGAGGGGAGTGTTATCAATAAAGGCCTGTTTCATGTCTGAACTTTTCATTTCTAGACTCGAATTCCCTGATATCTTTCGAAGTGCCGAAGCCATCGCCAATGGGTTTTTGGTCATGTCCACCGCGCCTGCATCTGCCATGTATTCTCGTTTTCGTGAAAGAGCAAACTTGAATAGAATTGATAATAAATAAACAACAACGGCTACGGCAAGTGCAATTAGCATTACCCTTCCGTCCATTTTACTGTCTTTATTTCTTCTTCTTCCTCCTCCAAATAACAGCGATCTAAATAGGATCTGAACTATAAAACCAAGAATTCCAACGAACACAATCGAGATGATCAACAAACGAACATCTCTGTTTCGAATATGCGTTAGTTCATGAGCAATAACGCCCTGCAACTCATTGTCATCAAGCGTATCTATGATTCCCGTCGTAAGTGTAACGGTGAATGTCTTCTCATTAATTCCAGAAGCAAATGCATTCAAAGCATCGGACTCAATAACTTTAAGCTTTGGCATTGCCATCCCAACACTGATACATAGATTTTCCACGAGGTTATACACCCGCATGTTTTCTTTTCGCTCCAGAGTACTTGATCCTGTAGCCATTTTAATCATGGATGAATGCATTGCAAATGCGATCAGAAACCAAACAAGAACACCACCAATTACAAACGGCAACGCAGAAAGAAAAAGTGAATTTACATTTTCGGTTTCTGAATCCACAACAAAGAACAGGAATGCGTAAACTCCTGCTAAGATTACTAAAGGAAAGAGGAATAACAGAAGGGTTGATCGAAAATTGTTCCGACTGATCTGTTTTTGTAGACCTACATATTTCATCTACGAACTAGAATTTAATTTCAGGAGCCTTGTCCATTTCTTGGCGCTGAGTTGTGC
>JABSPC010000452.1 GCA_013215515.1 Crocinitomicaceae bacterium | reverse complement strand
TTGAAGAAAATGGAACCAAATAGAGCCTTTTTAAGACCTTTTTATTTTTCGGAAAATCCAATTCCGGTTTTCAATAATTGAAAATTGGAACAACTGATGGACACTAGTATTGAAAATAGGAGTAACTTTTACAAAAAAAAGAAGTTTTTGCGAAGCCTCCCGTTGGACTCAATGCATTAACAGCAGGATGGTATTATGTTACTATAGTGAATGATTTTTCTGGCTGTTCATGGAATGATTCTATTTGGATTGATGTTGTAATTTGTGATGATCCCGTTCCGAATGTGTTTACTCGAAACGATAACGGAATAAATGACTTTTTTATTATTGACGAGGCGCTGTTGTTTCCTAATAATTATTTGGTTGTGATAAATCGATGGGGGAATGTGGTTTTCGAAGCGTCTGGCTACGACATTTCGTTTAGAGGAGAAGGCTTAGTCGACGGAACGTATTTCTATCAACAAGGACTCGACGTTCATGAATCTCTGTTCACTGGATTTGTGACAATCATCCGAAATTAAATGAATCTCAGGGGAGTTATAAATGGCTTATTGGAATTTCTCCCTATTAGAGGTAAGAACATTCTCATTTCTAAGTCAACAATCTCTATCTTTGCCACATGCAAATTGCAATTATTGGAGGCGGTGCGGCAGGTTTTTTTGCTGCGATTCATGCGAAGGAAAATCATCCTGAGGCCAACGTTATCATCTTTGAAAAATCGAAAAAGATCTTGGCGAAGGTGAAAATTTCCGGAGGAGGAAGGTGTAATGTTACCAATGGCTGTACCGATATCAAGGAACTTTCTGAAGCGTACCCAAGAGGAAATCGAAAAATGCGCAAAGCTTTCGGATTCTTTAATACCAAGCATACCATGGAGTGGTTTGAATCGCGAGGTGTCGCTTTAGTAACTCAAGATGACAACTGTGTATTTCCTGTTTCGCAAGATTCACAAAGTATAATTGACTGTTTTTTAAAGGAAACAAAACGGCTTGGAGTGAAGATTGAAATGAGCAAGGGAATAAGTCGACTTACATCTTTAGGTGAACAAATTGAACTTACGTTTTCAGATGAATCTCGCGTTTTTGACAAGGTGATTGTCGCGACTGGCGGTTCACCGAAACGATCCGGTTTGGATTGGCTGGAGAAGCTTGGACATCAAATTGAAGAGCCTGTTCCGTCATTGTTTACGTTCAATATGCCCAATGAATCCATTCGTGAATTGATGGGGATTGTAATTGAAAACCCAGCGGTTAGTATTCAAGGAACGAAGTTGAAATCTGACGGACCTTTGCTGATCACGCACTGGGGTATGAGTGGACCGGCAATATTGAAACTTTCAGCCTTTGGCGCTCGGATATTAAGCGAAATGAATTATGAATTCAAAACGCAAGTGAACTGGATTAACGTTCAGAATACGGACTTGGTTTTATCTGCGTTGAAATCGATCGTAGCCGATCATCCAAATAAGATCATGGCCAATTACAGACCGTATATGCTTCGCGAACGACTCTGGCATTATCTCATAGAACGGTGTGGCCTTTCCAAGCAATCGACTTGGGGTCAGACGGGAAAAAAGGCACTCAATAAAATAGTTAATGTTCTTACCAATGATGTTTATGATGTAAGCGGAAAAACGACATTTAAGGAAGAGTTTGTTACTTGTGGCGGCGTAAGTTTGGACAGCATCGACTTTAAAACAATGCAAAGTAAGGCGTGTCCTAATTTGTATTTCGCAGGCGAAGTAATGGATATCGATGGAATAACGGGAGGCTATAATTTCCAAGCAGCTTGGACGACCGCTTTCATAGCTGGGAAACTTCAATAATTTACATTCACTAAGTTGTAATCACCTAGAGGTGTTTTTTTAATCGCAGAGGCGCTATTCGTCTTAGCCGTAGACAACTCAATAACGATGTTTTAGACGCAAAGATTTACAGACCCAAAGGTCTGCTTTTGTCATTGTCATTCTATTATGTTTAAGATAAATGGGAGCAGCATTGAAGGCAAAGCTGTGTAGGCCTTTAGTCTACATTGCGCCGTCATTAATTACATTCTAAACAATGGTTTGTGCCCTTGCGCCTCTGCGGTTAAATTTTTTCTAGGTAGGGCTATAACTCAAAACTGTCGAGAATTTATTCTGGGAAATTGGCAATGATTTTCTCATGCAATAAGGTTGTGAATTCGTCTCTTCTGTCGATACTCAGGTGCCAATAATCAGGGAAATCTTTGTCACTGGACTTAAAGTCATTCGTTTCAATAACCGAGATGTTTTTCGAAGCCAACCAAGCGTCAAACACGACTTTATTCGCTTTTGCTTTCGGGTAATTGTGCACTTTTTGTCGAATTGAATGCTCAGGCATTCGGAACATGATTAGCTCTCCGCCGTTATTCGTTATCAACTTGTGCAGTTCCACCAATGTGCTAAGATCTATTTCTTCTTTGGTAAGTGGGTCGCTTTCTTCTAGCACTTTTTTATCAAGCTTTGCAACCGTCTTTGCTTTTTTGATGGCAATGTCCAATTCATCATTTCTAATTCCACCCTCAGATGTCATTTTGTCTCCTCCTTTCTGACAAATAGGCTTGTTTAATCGAGAGAATTTTTCTCTGGTAAATGCACTTGACCGATATGTTCCAGAGGCATAAAGAAGTGATAGTTCCATTTTCATCTTCAAGGAATTATCGGACTTTTCCCAAAACTCAAGGAAGGAATTGAAATTCAAATGAGGCAGCAATAAATGAGGTGCAGCGTTGGCGTTTTTAAGTCGCGGTTCGAGTATCGTTAATTCATCTTGTGAAAATTCCGTAGTGTATATTTGAGAACCTGCATATTCCAAGAATACTTTGGTGCCTTTCAAATAATTTGGAAACATTTCGAGCCTATTTTTAATTGCTTGATAATGCATTCCAGAAGTAAGCTGACCTCTTCCTGCAACCACTATTACTTTCGAAGGTTCTTTCTTCACGAGTACTGCAGCATTAATGGAGGCAGGTATTCTGGACGAACCAATGAAG
>JABSPC010000451.1 GCA_013215515.1 Crocinitomicaceae bacterium | reverse complement strand
TTACATATAATCTTGGCTATAATAATAGAAACGTCGTTCAGAGATTGATAGGGAATTTTAATGGAGATGCATTCGATGATGTTGTTGCTTTTGGTTACAATCATCACGATGTAGCATTGTCTAACGGATTATCATTCAATGCAAACCTTTGGAATGAGAGTTACGAATTTTCAGCGCTAAATGGCTGGGATGACTATGACAAAAATCCAAAATTTGTAGGAGATTTTAATGGAGACGGTATGGATGATATAATTGGTTTCTCAGACTCACAAGTTCTTGTAGGGATATCAACTGGGAGTGAATTTGTATTTTCAGAATGGACGACTATGTTAACATATAATAATGGCGCATATATGCAAAGTGAGCACCCTCGAATGATTGGAGATTTTAATGGTGATGGAATGGATGATATCATCGGTTTCGATGGAAATAGTGTTATTGTTGGGATTTCAACAGGTCAAGGCTTCATTATGGATACATGGCTACTTGATCATTTCACGCCTACTACAGGGTGGGACGTTGATGGAAGAGAAACTGGCACGGTAGCTATTCCCAATTCCTATGATAAGCCTGATCATATATCTATCGGTGATGTTAATGGAGATGGTTTTGATGATCTTATTGGCTTTAAAGGTAATGAAGTTTGGATTTCATATTCTAATGGAGCACAATTCCTTTGTCCTGACTTCACATCTAGCCAATTCCCTGATGTGGGGAAGCACACTACTCGCTTGGTCGGTAATTTTGATAGCACTGATGATGCCGAAGAAGTGATCGCACTCAGTAAAGGTTACTTTCAATATATTGGTTTCAATTGGTACTTCGCTGGGCAATCTCACTATTTGAATTGTAATTCATGCGATGCTCCTGTAGCCGGTGCAGAATTAATCAACTCTAATGGCTCTCATGAAGAGACTGGTATTTACACTTTAAATGTACATGATTACTGCTCGGATGCCGTAGCTATTGATGTGAGTGAATCATCTTGTTATGAAAACTATTACTTCCAGATTCATGAATTTGATATTGCTACAAACACATCAATAAGCGTGGTGTACAATTCAGGTTGGATTACTGGTGACGCACCAAGTAACATTGATTTAAGTTCGTATTACAATTTCCCGTCAAACCCAAACATTCTTTATATGGTCGTTTTTGGAGTAGGATTCAATGAAGATGCTGAATACTTATTGCTTCGCATGAATGCTCAACCTCCAACTGGTAATGAGACATTGACAAACTCAAGTTCAAGTAGACTTATGGCTTCAAAAGGTAGTTTAATGAAACCTATTCATGCCTATTGTCTTGATAAAACAAGTATGGCAATCGACGCTACAGCATCTCAATGCTATGATGAATATCGTTTTGAAATGATAGAAGTCAGCTCTACGCTCATCCCTATTGGTTTACCACTTGCACAATTCCCCTCAAGCGGAGTATGGAACGTTGGAACTCTGCCAAACTATGTTAACCTTTCTACTTCTAGCATGGTTCTCGGTAAATTCTATAGAATTCAAATGTTTCTGAAAAATTCTAATGGAACCACAACAACGACTTGGTATGTAGAGTTTGAAGATTGTATCTCTGGGCCTCCTAAAGGAAAGAGAATTAAGGGAACAGAAACAACTGGAATAAGACCACAATCCAAAGTCTACCCTAATCCAACTAGTGATAATTACATAAATATTCAGTTGGCGAATTATGGTGAAAATGGAGCGATGGCATTAGTTTACGGAACAGATGGACAGTTACTATTCTCCACTACTGTCAATTCAAACGAAGTATCACGATTGAATATTGGAGATTTATCCCCTGGAACATACTCTGTTAGGTTGTTTTCAGATTCCAAAACAGAAAATTTACGCTTCGTAAAACAATAAAAGGAATATTACAAAAATAAAAAAGGCTGTTCTTACGAACAGCCTTTTTCACCCCGCCCAATTCTCCCGATCCAAACTTCGATACTGTATCGCCTCAGCAATATGATCCGCACCAATATCTACCACTTTCTCTAAATCAGCAATAGTTCTTGCAACCTTCAAGATTCGATCATACGCACGAGCCGAGAACCCCAAACTATTCATAGCTTTCTTCAGCAACTCAGCGCTTCTTCTATCCAACTTGCAAAACTTACGAATGTCCCGACTCGACATTTCCGAATTGGAATGTGGAATCGACAAGTCGCTAGTTATATCTCTTGCCTGCTCTAGGCGGTTTACTTGAATCTTGCGAGCCTCCACTACCCTTTTTCGAATCTCGAAACTTCCTTCTTGAG